>JAKVCE010000114.1 GCA_022447405.1 Planctomycetota bacterium
TGAGGTAGGCGGACTCGCGCGCGTAGGGCGCGGGGGGGCCGGCGGGCGCCTCGTCACAGAGTTTGTGGAGGTCTGCGTCGCCGCCGCCGAACACGGCGAGGATCGCGGAGAGGTCCTCTTGGCGTGTCGTCTCGTCGAGAGAGATGCAGAGCGCGTGCTCGTCTAGCTCTCGGAAGTTCATCCCGCGGCTGCGCGCGAGCGCGTGGACGCTCTCAGTGCCGCCCACAGGACGCACGAGCAGCGTGTCGAAGACGACGCCGTCGTCCACCTCGTGCCCGAGGCCGCGCAGCCCTGCGCGCAGCGCCTCAGTGAGTCGGTTCACCCGCGCCGCGATCGTGCGCAGACCCTCCGGGCCGTGATAGACGCCGTAGAAGGCGGCCATGATCGCGAGGAGCACCTGGGCTGTGCAGATGTTGCTCGTGGCCTTGTCGCGGCGGATGTGCTGCTCGCGAGTTTGGAGGGCCATGCGCAGGGCAGGCTCACCGTTGGAGTCGCGGCTGAGGCCGACGATGCGGCCCGGGATCTGTCGCTTGTACTTCTCGCTCGTGCTGAGGAACGCGGCGTGCGGGCCGCCGTAGCCCATCGGGACGCCGAAGCGCTGGGCTGAGCCGACCACGATGTCAGCGCCAAACTCTCCAGGCGCGCGCAAGACGCAGAGGGAGAGGAGATCTGCCGCGACGACGAAGAGTGCGCCCGCCTCGTGGGCCTTGTCAGCGGTCGCCTGGTGGTCATCGCAGGCGCGACCGTAGGTGTCTGGGTACTGGACCAAGACGCCAGAGGCGTCGCTGAAGTCCGCGGAGTCGACGTCGCAGACATCGAGCTTGATGCCGAGGGTCTCTGCGCGGGTCGCGAGGACGGCGAGGGTCTGCGGGTGACAGCGGTC
The DNA here is from genome assembly GCA_022447405.1 of Planctomycetota bacterium. GTDB lineage: Bacteria > Planctomycetota > UBA1135 > UBA1135 > JAKVCE01. The sequence goes on from JAKVCE010000114.1 coordinate 884, forward strand.
CGAGGCGACGAAGCGCGCGCGCTTACCTCTCGCGATGGAGTGGCACATGCCCATGGCCTCAGCCGCGGCGGTGGCCTCGTCGAGGAGAGAGGCGTTCGCGAGCTCCATCCCCGTGAGGTCTGCGATCATGGTCTGGAAGATGAGGAGCGCCTCGAGGCGACCTTGGCTGATCTCTGCCTGGTACGGCGTGTACTGCGTGTACCACGCGGGGTTCTCCAACACGTTGCGCAAGATCACCGGCGGGGTGATGCAGGGTGAGTAGCCCATCCCGATATAGGAGCTCATCACCTGGTTCTTCTTCGCGAGCTCACGCAGCTCGTCGAGGAGGCCTTGCTCGCCGCGTTCGCGGCCCAGGGCGAGCTCGCGCCCGAGGCGAATGTCCGAGGGCAGGGTCTGGTCGACCAGCTGGCCTAAGGAGGACACGCCGACGACCTCGAGCATGGAGGTGACGTCGTCTTGGGTCGGGCCGATGTGTCGGCGGACGAAGGTGTCGGAGGGGGAGACGTGGGGGTGCTGAGACATGATGGGGAGCGCTGTGAACAGTGCGAGCCCGCCGACGCTCTCGTCGTGGGCCCGGTCAACGAACGCCAGTATAGACCTGATCCTAAACTGATTCTCTCGGGATGAGGTGAAGAGGGGAGATCTCTGGTTGCTCTCCCCGTGACTTGTACTAGGACCATTCCATGGGAGATCAACCGCGAGCACGCTCCATCAAGACCCTCCTCATCGCGGGGGCCTCCGTGCTGGCCCTCCTCCTCGCCCTCCTCGGAGCTTTCGCGCCGCGGGGGGAGCGCCTAGAGGAGGTCGCTCCGCCGGTCGCTGTGGAGCCCGAACAGGTCGCCCCCCTCGTTGATTTAGAGGGAGAGAGGGTCGCCGTAGAGAGGGCGTCCGTTGGTGGGGAGGCTCTGGTGACCGAAGCCCTCACCGATGAGGCCGCCCCTGAGCGCAGCGGGTACCCCGTGAGCGGCCAGTTCATCCTGACGGACTGCTTCGGGCAGGAGCACGCTCACCTCGACGGTGAGTTCACGCTGGTCTACAAGCGAGACGGCGAGCGCCTTGAGCGGGCGGTTCCGGTGGAGGGCGGCGCGTTCTCCTTCACAGTCCCGGACCCCTCCGATTTTTTCGTTCATGACATGGAGCTCGCCGACAGAGAGATCTCCCTCGAGCTTGAGAAGGAGCTCACAGGCTCACTTGAAGATCAGCGCTTGCTCCTGACCGCTCGAGACCAGTGCGAGGTGCGTCTCGAGGTGTTGGACGCAGAGACGCGAGGACACCTCTCTAGCGTCGAGGTGTGGTCCGTCTGGGACCTAGACAGCAGCGAAAAAGCTGTCCCCTGGAGCGCCGACATTGAGCCCTCCCTCCGCGGCGTGAGTTCGCCGATCTCGCTCCCGGAGGTAGACCTCGACTGGGGGAGTCAGCGCAGCTATTGGGTGCGGAGCGAGGGCTACGCCTGGGCGAAGGTGAACGTGGATCACTCTCGCTACAGCGACCAAGTCGTCATGCTCGAGAGAGGCGGGACGCTCGGCGTTCAAGTGGAAGGCCTCGAGAGTGAGACGGTGGGCGGGTCACAGATTTATCTCCAGCTAAAGCGGACTGGGGAGAGGTCTATGACGCTCGAGCGGCTCGGCTCCTCGTTCCAACACGAGTGGGAGTCGGTTCCCCCAGGCGCCTACCGCGTCTCGGTCATCCTCGGCGAGCCTTGGGCCTCTCCGTTGTCGCTGGGCACAGCAGAGGTCACTGTGAGAGCTTCGGAGGACGCTCAGGTCCTCTTCCCCGTCGAGGCGCCAGAGGCTCCTCCGGGGCCGGTCGCCGTCAACGGAGTGGTCAGAGCCCACGAGCATTGGCGTGACAAGGGGTTCGCCTTGACCTTTCATGCGAGCGGTGAGACCCAGCGGTGGGAGGGCCAGCCTCCGACCCTACGGAGCCAGGACATGGAGTCTGACCCAACGGACCCGGACCTCTTGCGGTGGTCCGCTGAGCTCCCTTGCGAGGGGGCCTGGGAGGTCTCGGTCAAATGGCTCAACGTTCACCAGGCCTTCACTGCGTCCTTGGCTCACACCCCGACGCTGGAGCTCACCATTCAAGCGCCCGCTCAGGTCTCCATGCAGATCAGGGATGCGGAGACCGACGCGGTCTTGCCCGGCGCCCAGCTGTGGTGGGACGCCTGGGGGTCTAAGAGCCGGAGGGTGCACGTGTGGGCGACCCTCGAGTTTCGGCCGGAGCTTGGTACGCACCACATCACGATCCCCGCTGGAGACAAGAGCTTCGACATCCTTTGTGATGGCTACTTCGGATGGCCTGAGAGGGTGGAGCTCATCCCGGGTCCTCAAGAGCTCGCCTTTCAACTCGAGCCGGTCGGGCGCGTGGATGTGCGATTTATGGAGGGGGGCGCAGCGAGACCGATGAGCGTGCTGGACTTAGAGTTTGAGGTGAGACCTCTGGAGGGCTCTGGCGACATCTGCGAGATCTGGGACAGGAGCCTGATCTTCGACACACCGGGAGACTATGAGGTGACGTTCACCGGAGTGCCTGGTTACCACGACGCGGTGACGACGATCACGGCTCCAAAGAGAGGGGTCGTGAGCCATGCGATCCATCTCGTCCGGGAGTGAGTCACATCGGGGAGGTGGTAGGCTGAAGAGGTGACACGCCTCCTCCCTCTCCTCCTCCTCGCCGCCTCTTGCTCGAGCGTCGAACCAGACGTCTGGGTCGATGTGCAGGGCGCGCGCGTGCACTCTCGAATCATCGGGCCGAGGTTCGCCCCGGTCGTGGTCTTGGACGGCGGCGCGGGACAGGACCTGAGGGCGTGGAGCGCGGTCGCAGAGGAGCTCTCGAAGGAGGCCAGGGTGGTCACCTGGTCGAGGCCCGGCCTAGGGAGCTCAGAGCTCGGCCTCGTGGGGCGCGGCTCCCCCAGGATCGTGGAGGAGCTGCGGATCGTGCTCGAGGCCCTCGAGGTGGAGCCGCCCTATGTGCTCGTCGGAAACGCCGTGGGCTCCTTCCACGTGCGGGCCTTCGCGGCGATGTACCGCGACGAGGTCGCCGCGATGGTCCTCATCGACCCGAGCCACGAAGACTGGCTGAAGCGGCTGAAGTTGACCCGCTCTACCTACGAGTGGCGAGAGATGGGGGACGCCTTCCACAAGGAGGTGAACCTCCTCCCTGAGGGCGCGCGCAGGGAGTTCGCCTCCTTGGAAGAGGACTCGGCCCGGATGACTCGGCTCCCGACTCTGCCTGCGATCCCCGTGTGGATCCTCTCCTGTACGCGCTTTGGTGCAGAGGAGCGCGCCGAGGGGCGCAGGCCTGAAGACATCCTCCTCTGGGACGAGCTGCATCGCGAGCTCGCGAGCTCCATGCATCCGAACTCCACGGTGAAACACATCACACGATCCGATCTGGGGGGTGATGTCCTGAGCGAGAGCCCTGAGACCGTCGCAGAGGGGGTGCGCTGGGCGATCGAGGAGCTCCGCCGCCGCTGAGCTCTCCGTGGAACCCACCTCCTCCGAGGAGTAGGTTGCACGGCATGGTTCTACCGACAGAGGCCGCTGCGGGCGTCGCGCCCATTGTGCTCCAAGGTGACGCCGGCGGAGGAGAGGGGGCCGCGGACATGGCCCATGGTGGCGCCCTGAGCCAGCTCATCTCGAACGAGCTCGGCGCCATCATCGAGAACCCCTACGCAGGCGCGGTGCTCGTCATCCTGGCGGCGCTGCTCTTAGGCAAGCTCGTCGACTGGGCCCTGCGCGCGACTCTGAACGTCTGGGTGAAGAACAGCGACACGCCCCTCGATGACCTCGCGCTCCAGCACCTCTCTGGGCCGATCGTGAAGTCGACGGTGCTCTATGGCTTTTGGGTCGCAGCCGTTCATCTAGAGCTGGACGACCCGGCCGCGCGCGTCTTCGTGCTGCGAGTGATCCAGACCCTCTTGGTCTTGATCTGGAGCGTTGGGGTGCTGCACTTGGCCGAGGGCTTCCTGCGCCACGCGAGCAAGAAGAAGGGCAAGTTCAAGATCGTCGAGAATCGGACCTTCCCGCTCTTCTCGAACCTCTCCAAGCTCCTGCTCTTCGGCGTGGGGGTCTACCTCGTCATCCTCGTCTGGGACGTCAACACGGACGCCTGGCTGGCGAGCGCCGGCATCGCAGGGCTCGCGATCAGCTTCGCCGCGAAGGACACCCTCTCGAACCTCTTCGCTGGCGTCTTCATCATCGCCGACGCGCCCTATCGGATCGGAGACTACATCGTCTTAGACAGCGCCTCTGGCGGCACGCGCGGAGAGGTGACGAGCATCGGCCTGCGCTCGACGCGCGTCGTCACGCGTGACGAGATCGAGATCACGATCCCGAACGCGGTCATCGGCGCAGCACAGATCGTGAACCAGACCGCAGGGCCGAGCGCGAAGATGCGCGTCCGGGTCCCCGTGGGCGTCTCGTACGGCACAGACGTCGACCGATTCCGAGAGGTCTTGATGGAGGTCGCAGAGTCAGAGCCGCTCGTCTGTGATGCGCCGGAGCCCAGGCTCCGCTTCCGCGCCTTCGGCCCCTCGAGCCTGGACTTCGAGCTGCTGGTCTGGGCTGAGACTCCCGAGGACAAGGGGCGCCTCCTCGACAGCTTGCTAGCGTCCATCTTGAAGCGCTTGCGCGCAGAGGGGATCGAGATCCCGTTCCCGCAGCGCGACCTCCACATCAAGGAGCAGCAGAGCTCCTGACCCGCGGTGATCCTCGAGCAGCACTACCTCGCGTGCCTCAGTCAGGCGAGCTACCTGATCGGCGACGCTGACGCTGGCGTCGCCGCGGTCGTAGACCCCAGGCGAGACGTCGAGGTCTACAGAGAGGCTGCGGCTAAGCACGGGGTCGAGATCCGCCACGTCTTGCTGACGCACTTTCACGCGGACTTCCTCTCTGGACACCTCGAGCTCGCGGCCGAGACCGGCGCGACCCTGCACCTCGGCGCCGCGGCGAGCGCGGAGTTCGACTTCGAGCCCCTAGCGGACGGCGCCGAGCTGCAGCTCGGCACGGTGACGATCCAGGCCTTGAGTACGCCAGGGCACACACCCGAGAGCACCTCTTACACCGTGCGAGCCGCCGCCGACGCGGCGCCGCGCGCGGTCCTCACCGGGGACACCCTCTTCATCGGTGACGTAGGCAGGCCAGACTTGATGTCATCCGTTGGCGTCACCGCCGAAGACCTCGCCGGGGAGCTCTACGACTCGGTGCATCAGAAGCTCCTCGCCCTCCCGGACGAGACCATCGTCTACCCCGGACACGGCGCGGGCTCCTCTTGCGGTAAGAACCTCTCGACCGCGCTCTCTTGCACCATCGGAGAGCAGCGCAGGACGAACTACGCGCTGCAAGACATGACACGAGAGGCCTTCGTCTCCGTCGTCACCGCGGGCCAACGCCCCGCGCCCCAATACTTCGGACACGACGCCGCGCTCAACAAGCGGGAGCGGCCGCTCTTGAAGGAGACCCTCGCCCGCGCGCTCCGTCCGCTCACGATCGAGGAGGCCCTCGCGGCCCAGGCTGAGGGAGCGGTGCTCCTCGACGCCCGCGACGGCGACGCCTTCGCCGCGGGCTTCTTGCCTGGCGCAGTCTTCGTGGGCTTGGGCGGTCGCTTCGCGAGCTGGGTGGGCACGGTCCTCTCTCCGGACACCGAGCTCGTCCTCATCACAGACTCAGGCGCGGAAGAGGAGGCGGTGACGCGCCTCGGACGCATCGGCTACGACAAGGTGCGTGGCTTCCTTGAGGACGCGTCCCAAGCCCTCGCGGGTCGTGAGGACCTCCAGCGCGTGCAGCGCGTGGACTCCGCTACGCTCGCTGCGCTCTTGGAGGGGGAGGGAGAGCTCGCGGTCATCGACGTGCGCGCCGAGGGAGAGTTTGAGGCCGGGCGCATCGCTGGCGCCGTGAACTTGCCCCTGCAGCGGCCCGATGAGCTCGTCGTCGAGGCCCCAGTGGATGGCCCGCACGTGCTCCACTGCCAAGGCGGCTATCGCTCTCTCATCGCCGCGAGCCTGATCGCCCGCTCCAGCCAGGCGCCGCTTGTGGATCTCACCGGCGGCTTCGCCGAGTGGGAACTGTCCGGTCAGGCGGTAGAGCGCTGACTCAGTGCGTGGACCAGTAGGCCT
>JAKVCE010000115.1 GCA_022447405.1 Planctomycetota bacterium
TGGACTCACTAAAAGGAGATGGGTTCGCGAAGCTCTTCGGTCCTGGGACACCCACGACTGACATAGCGACGTGGATCCAAGAGGAGATGACGAGGCGCTTCGAGAGAGAAGGAGACGAAGCATGACATCCGCTGACAACAACCCCACCAGCGACGGGCTCCCCGCTGAGACCGTCAAGGACATCCTGAACGTCGAGGAGGCCGCCGCGCTCCTCGGAGTGAGCGTGAAGACCTTCAACAAGGTCCTCCACGCGGAGGACATGCCCGCTCGGAAGATCGGACGCGAGTGGAAGTTCTCTCGCGCCGCCCTGATCGAGTGGGTCGGGAGCGGGCGAGCGCGCGACTTCTATCGTGAGTCGCACGCGCCCACTCATGACACGGTCACACCGATCCCGCGTCGCCAACGCACCGGCGGTTGGCGAATCGAGATGGACTGAGCTGAAACGTAGAGACACGAGACAAGATGTATTCGCCGCCTGACATTCACCATGGGCTCGACCTCACAGAGGACGAGGGGATGATCCGCGACATGGTGCGCGAGTTCGCTGATAACGAGGTCGCCCCGAGGGCGGCCGCGATCGACGAGGAGCACTCTTTCCCGCTCGAGACCTGGGAACAGATCGTCGAGCTGGGGCTCCCCGGCATCCCCTTCCCCGAGGAGCTCGGCGGCGCTGACAGCGGCACGCTCGCTTATGTCCTCGCGGTGGAGGAGCTCAGCAGGGTCTGCGGGTCGACCGGCCTCACCCTCGCCGCGCACGTGAGCCTAGGGACCTACCCCATCTACAAGTGGGGCTCTGAGCGGATGCGTACGGAGTATGTCCCCAAGCTGATCGCGGGCGAGTTCATGGGCGCCTATGGCCTGACAGAGCCCAACGCGGGCTCGGACTCTGGCGGGACGGAGACGATGGCGCGGCGCGACGGGGACGAGTGGGTCCTCACGGGCAGGAAGTGCTTCATCACCAACGCGAACTACTCAGGGACCTTCATCGTGACGGCGGTCTCAGACAAGGACCTGGGCCCCAAGGGGATCAGCGCCTTCGTCCTCACCAAGGACACCCCCGGTCTCGTCCTTGAGCCCGGGGAGAAGAAGCTCGGCATGCGCGGCTCCGACTGGGCGAGCCTCGTGTTCGAGGAGGCGCGGGTGCCCGCCGATCACGTGCTCGGACCGGAGGGTGAGGGCTTCGCCACCTTCATGAAGACCCTCGAAGGGGGCCGCATCTCGATCGGCGCGCTCGGGCTCGGGATCGCACAGGGCGCGTACGAGTGCGCTCGCAGGTACGCGTGCGAGCGGGAGGCCTTCGGGAAGACCCTCGCTGATCAGCAAGCGGTCGCGTTCAAGCTCGCTGACATGGCGGTTCAGATCGAGGCCTCACGCCATCTCGTCTACCACGCGGCGAGGATGAAGGACGCGGGGGAAGACTTCGGGACCGCGGCAGCGATGGCGAAGCTGCACTCCTCGGAGACCGCGATGAAGGTCACCTATGACGCCATCCAGATTTATGGCGGCATGGGCTACAGCCGCGAGTATCCCGTCGAGCGAATGTGGCGGGACGCCAAGCTCTGCACGATCGGCGAGGGGACGAGCGAGATTCAGCGGCTCATCATCGGACGTGACATCATCAAGGGAGCCCGCGCCGCTCTCGGTGCCTGAGCGATGTCCTCCGAGGCCTCGAGCACAACGGCGTGGGAACCGCGGAGCGTCCAGGCTGGTGAGTGGAAGATCACCGCGCTCAGCGATGGTTTCTTCAGGCTCGACGGCGGCTCGATGTGGGGCGTCGTCCCGGCGAACCTCTGGCGTAAGCTGACTCCCCCGGCAGAGGACAACACGATCCGCTTGGCGCTGCGCCCATTTCTCCTCGAGCGAGGCGACGTGAAGGCCGTGGTCGAGGTCGGGGTCGGTGACCGCTGGGAGGAGAAGTGGCGCGGCATCTACCACATCGACCGCTCGCAGACCCTCGAAGACACGGTCAGGGCGTGTGGCCTCTCGCCTGAGGAGATCACCCATGTGATCGCCTCTCACTGCCACTGGGATCACATCGGCAGTCAGGTCGTTGAGCGCGACGGCGCGCTCGCCCCGCTCTTTCCGAACGCGCGCCACTTCGCGCCCGCCATCGAGGTCGAGATGGTCAAGAACGCTGATCACATCCGCAGGGCCTCGTATCGCTTGGATGATCTCCTACCTGTAGAGGAGGCTGGTTTGCTCGAGACCTACAGTGGAGACGCTGAGCTCCTGCCCGGCGTCTGGGCGCACGAGCTCGGAGGGCACTCTGATGGAGTCAGCGTGATCACCGTCAACGAGGAGGGTGGGGGAGACACGGCGATCTTCTGGGCAGACGTCGTGCCGACGACTCACCACATCCAGCCGCCCTTCATCATGGCCTACGACATCGACGTCGTGCGCTCCTTTGAGGTTCGGACCGAGTGGATGAAACAGGCGGCGGAGGGGGGCTGGGTCGGGCTCTTTTATCACGATGCAGACCACGCCTTCGGCAAGCTCTCCTTCGACGGCAAGCGCTTCGCTTGCGAGGTCTTGCCCGGGGAAGAGGCCTAGGGCTGGCCGTGAGGATCATCTCTCTCTGCCCCAGCTTGACTGAGCTGGTCTGCGACCTCGGGCATTCGAGGGGGCTCATCGCTTGCACCAAGTTCTGCGTCTATCCAGAGAAGCGGGTCCGGAGGCTCTTGAAGGTCGGGGGGACGAAGGACCCCAAGGTTGAGGACATCGTCGCCCTCAGCCCTGACATCGTGTTGATGAACGACGAAGAGAACCGGCGCGAGGACTACGAGGCGCTAATCGAGGCGGGTGTGGACTGCTACTCGACGATGCCAAGGAGCATCCCGGAGACGGCGCAGATGGTCCGCTCTATCGCGGCGGTCCTGGGAGGCTCTCCTAAGGGGGAAGAGATCGCGGCTGACATCGAGGCCCGTTCGCAGCGCGTGGCAGCCGCGGCTGCGGAGCGAGAGCCCACGAGCTTCGCCTACATCATCTGGTCGAAGCCCTGGATGAGCGTGAATGAGGACACCTTCGCGCACGCGCTCCTCACGAACGCTGGCGGCGTGAACGTGTTCGCCGACAGGAAGGAGCGCTACCCCGAGATCAGCTTGGAGGAGCTCGGAGAGGCCAACCCAGACATCATCCTCCTCTGCACGGAGCCCTACCCCTTCAAGAGCAGCGACGTCGTCGACCTCGCTGCGGAGATCGATGTCTCCATGGAGCGGATCTTCATCGCTGACGGCGAATACCTCTCATGGCATGGCTCGAGGACTCCTGCCGGGATCGACTACGCTGAGTCCCTCATCGTGGGCTAGCAGCCGTCAGCTGCGTAGCGCCCTATTGGAAGAGTGAGACCGCGATCCCAGGGTCTTCCCCGTTGAAGAGGATGAGCTGGATGCTCGCGCCTACGCGATCGATGGTCATGATCGGGTGGAGCCCATCCCCGTCATACATCAAGCTCGTCGAGAGACCCTCCCTGATCCTGTAGGAGAGGCTCGCAGGTGAGCGCCAGTCTTCGGTCTCCAGGATGTACGCCGCGCCTAGTGAGAAGTTCATGTCATCACCGAGCATGTCCGAGAGCGTTATGGACAGGGCGTTTCCGTCGACCTCACCAGAGGGCCACGCAGAGCTCGTCCCGATCATGACCGCTGGGGTGCTCTCTGTGGCTTCAACGATGCGGTAGACCGCCGCAGGGTGGAATTGATCTTCCTTGTAGTCGTACTCGATCCCGACCTCAAATCGCTCGTTGACCACGTGGAGCAGGCTGTACTCCAGGGGCGCGCGGTTCGTGTCTTGCGGAAACACGACGCGTTGCGTGAGGATCCAAGAGCCCTCCGAGATGTTGCCTGCGCCCCAAACTGAGGCGCCTTCGCCGGGTCACCCGCCTCACAAGGGGACGCGAGGTCCCTTGGAGTTCAGCGCGGATGGCGTGACATCAGGAGAAACGCAGCTCGTCGCGGCGAGCAAGAGTACGGGTGTTATCCAGTAGAAGAATCGGCTCATCGGCTTCTGCTTCGAGGTTAAGCGCCTCTAACTCTCAGTATCGGCAGCGAGCGCTTCTAACTCCGGCGGATTCTTGAATGTTACGAGCTCAGCCTCGCCGTCCATCTCCCGGACATCTTCGACGCCGAGCTCTCGTAGGCGGTTGATGATGTTACGGACGAGGATCTCCGGGGCGGAAGCGCCCGCGGTGACGCCGATAGCGCGTTTCTCAAGGACCCACTCGGCCTTGATCTCCTCGGGCTGGTCGATGAGGTAGCTCGGGACTCCCTCTCGCTCTCCGAGCTCTCGCAGGCGGTTGGAGTTCGAGGAGTTCTGGCTGCCCACGACGATGAGGAGATCCACGTCTCCGACGAGGTCACGGACGGCGTTCTGCCTGTTCTGGGTCGCGTAGCAGATGTCATTGAGGCTCGGGCCGGAGATCTCCGGGAAGCGCTCATTCAGGGCGTCGATGACCTCTCGCGTGTCGTCGAGCGAGAGGGTTGTCTGTGTGACATAGGCGAGCCGACTGGGGTCCTTAGGCTCAAGCTCCTTGACCTCTTTGACAGTCGAGAGAACAGTCACCTTCCCTGGAAAACGGCCACGGGTCCCTTCGACCTCGGGGTGCCCCGGGTGGCCGATCAGGATGAGCTCCCGCTCTTGGTCCCAGTAGCGTTGAGCTTGCTGGTGGACCTTTGTGACGAGCGGGCAGGTCGCGTCGATGACGCGCAGGCCGCGCTCTTCGCCCTCACGGACGACAGCCTCTGCGACGCCGTGGGCGCTGAAGATCGTCACCGCGCCGCTCGGGATCTCGTTCAACTCCTTCACGAACTCGACGCCGCGAGCGGAGAGGTCCTCGATCACGTGGCGGTTGTGGACGATCTCGTGGAGGACATAGACGGGCGCGCCGTGGTACTCGAGGGCCTTCTCGACGATCTCGATGGCGCGGTCCACTCCGGCGCAGAAGCCGCGGGGGTTGGCGAGCTTGATCTCCATGAGGATCAGTGCTCCTCGCTCACGAGGTTTCGGTTCCAGTCCGGGATCTCGACGACGACGTCGGTGGAGCCATCGGGAACTGCCTGGCACGCGAGGCGGGAGTTAGCCTCTAGACCAGGCGCGTTGTCGAGCTGATCCTCTTCGTCTTCGGAGGCCTCAGGGCATGTGTCGAAGCCCGACTTGATGATCACATGACATGTCGAGCAGGCGCAGACGCCGCCGCAGGCGTGATCGATCTCGATGTCGTGGCCGATCGCGATCTCTAGGATCGAGCCGGGCTTTCCTTCCCTCGAGTAAGGCAGCGCGCCTGGGTCGACCTCAACGGTGACACCAGCGGGCTCAAAGGTGACCTTGTACGCCTGCGTAGGGAGAGGCGTCTCAGTTGATTCGATGTACGGGTTGCTTCCGCCCATGGTTCCTTGGCTCAGACCCCATCACCGAACCCACCAGCAGAGGGCGGCGCGGGGCGGTCCTTATTTTGCCTCGGAGTGCGATCCTGCGCTTGGTCTCTCTCTTTTCGGTTGCCTCCGGAGCGCTTGCGTCGGGTCCTCCGCGGCCTCTCGGTGGCCTCCGATTGGCTCGCTTGATCAGCGCCCTCAGAGTCTCTTCGGCGACGCCTGGGTCGCTCCTCATCACGAGACCTCCTGCTCCTCTCACGCTCAGGCGACGCCTCGCCGCGCTCCCTGCGGCGCTCTCTCCTGCGCGAGCCGCCCTCTCTGCGCTCCTCTCTAGGCTCCGACCTCTTGCTGCGCTCTCTGCGGTGCTCACTCTTCCCGTCAGACCGGCCACGTCTAGGGCCTCCGCCGCGGCGGGTGCGCTCCGGCGGATCCACCTGTTTGATCTCCCAGGAGGCTTGCTTCAGGATCGGGCTCCAGTGGCGCATGTTCGGCGGCGCGATCACCGAGATCGCCACGCCCTCGCGTCCGGCGCGGCCGGTGCGGCCGATCCGGTGGGTGTAGCTCGTGATGTCACGCGGCGCGCCGCAGTTCACGACGTGGGTCACGTGCTTCACGTCGAGGCCGCGAGAGGCTACGTCTGTCGCGATGAGCGCCTTCACCTCCTTCGCGCGGAAGGCGTCCATGACCCGGAAGCGCGCCTCTTGCTCGTAGCCGCCATGGAGCGCCTTGATGGGGAAGGGGCTTCGCTCCAGCTTCCTGAAGAGGCGCTCCACCTCGACCCGCCTGTCACAGAAGATGAGGAACACGTCGTCTTCATTCGACTGCTCGAGCAGGCGCAGCAGGGCCATCGGTCGCTCGTCTTCGCTGTCGATCTTGAACCATGACTGGGCGACCGTCTCAGCGGTAGCGTGACCGCTCACGGTCGCGACCTCGACGGGGTCACGCGTGTAGTCCCGCGCGAGCTTCAATAGGGGCGGCGGGAAGGTCGCGGAGAACAGCAGCGTCTGCCGCTCGTCGGGGGTCTTCGAGAGGATCTCCCGGATGTCGTCGATGAAGCCGATCTCGAGCATCTCGTCTGCCTCGTCGAGGACGGCGACCTCCGTCCACGGGAAGGAGAGGAACTTCTGACCGTAGAGGTCCAAGACTCTGCCGGGAGTGCCGACGACCACTTGTGCGCCCGCCTGCAGGGCGGCGACCTGGGGTTGGGCTGGCTCACCGCCGACGATCAGCGCGACCTTCAGGCCGATCTTCTCTCCAATGCTCTCGAAGACCTTGGCGATCTGCTCTGCGAGCTCTCGGGTCGGGCTGAGGATGAGCGCGAGGACAGAGGAGCGGCTCGGGTCGAGGCGCGTGAGCATGGGGGCGGCGAACGCGAGGGTCTTCCCGGTGCCTGTCTGCGCGCGGGCGATCACGTCCTTACCCGCGAGCACGTGCTCGATCGCGATGGCCTGGATGGGCGTGGGCTTGACGATGTTGTCCGCGTCGAGGGACTCGATCACCTCGTCGCGGAGCTTCCAGTGCCGGAAGCTCTGGATGTCGGGGACCTCCTCGGTAGGTTCGAGGGGTTTCACCGGGGGGCCTGAGGGCTTGGAGCGTCCGGGTTTGCGCCCGCCGCCGCC
>JAKVCE010000116.1 GCA_022447405.1 Planctomycetota bacterium
ATCCGAGGGTCGCAGGTTCGAGTCCTGCCGGGCGTGCCAGCTCAAGCGTCGAGCTGAGTTCGCGCTCTAAGCCAGGAGATCTTGAGCTAGCTTCAGGCGACCGGCGATGTCCACGCCTTCGGGGCAGGCGCGAGTCGCTCGCTCGAAGTCGACGCCGTCGATCTCACGCTCTGCAGCGGGGAGCTCACGGAAGAGGCGCTTGGCCCTCTCCGGCTCGTCGTAGCACTCGTAGTACATGAGGTATCGCAAGGAGTCTGCGATGCGTGTGTTCGCGGCGACCTTGGGCTCGCAGTGCTGCGTGCAGCCCATGCAGGAGAAGCCGCTGGTCCTGGCGGCGAGCTGATTGAGCTGGTGGAAGTCATCCATACCGAGCTTGATCGGCGACTTCGCCGCGGCGACGTTCTCGTCCAGGAGCTCGATGCTGTCCATGTGCGAGACCGCGGAGTCGATGCGCTCATCAGCCCAGACGGCCTTGAGCTTCGCCTGCCCCAGGGTGAAGTCCTTCGACTTGAACTTGATGACCTCCTCCTGCTCGGCGGGCACGGACTTCTGGGTCTTCATCGCGATGAGGCCGATGTTGGCCTCCTTGCAGGCGTCGATCGCCTTGTTGAGCTCCTTGTCCCCGTACTGCCCGAAGCTGTAGCGGAACATGATGGCGTCGATGCCACCCACCTTGGCCGCCTTGTGCATGAGCTCTACGACGTTCCCGTCGTGGCAGGAGAAGCCGAAGAACTTGGTCTTCTTGGACTTCTTCATCCGCTCCCCCATCTCGATGTACTCCTTGTCGAGGAACTTGGGGTCCTTGACGAAGTGCATGAAGTAGAGGTCGAGGTAGTCCACCTCGAGCTGCTCGAGGCAGGTGTCGAGGTTCTTCGTGTAGGACTCCACCGTCGCGCGGCTGCTCGGGCCCTTAGAGGTGATCCAGATGTTCTCTCGCTTCACCTGCTTGACGAAGGGCGCGAGGGTCTTGTGGCTCTGGCCGCGCTCATAGACGAGGGCCGTGTCGAGGTAGTCCACGCCCTCCTTGAAGCCCCGGTGGAGCATCTTGTCGTACTTGGAGTCGAAGACCTGAGAGCAGCCGAAGAGGAGGATGGGGATCTCCTCCCCTGTCGCGCCGAGCTCCCTCCGCGGGACCTTCGCCTCCTTCTCAGGCTCGACGGGCTTGTCGTCAGAGTCCTGCGCGCCCGCGAGGCCGCCGATGGAACCAAGGCTCGCGCCAGCGAGGACGCTCTTCTTCAGGAAGTCTCTGCGGCCGACGTCTTTGTTATCCATGGTTCCTCTGGTTTGGGCGGTCGCCCTGGCTCTCACTTGTCACTCTTGGCTCTGCTCTCGAGCAAGAGGCTGCGCTCATCAGAGCGGCTCTCACCGACCGCGGTGACATACACCGCGCGGTCGTCGAGGACAGGACATTCAGCTTGGCAGATTCCGCATCCGATGCACAGGTCAGGCACCATGAACGGCTTGTTGAGGAGGGTTATCTCGCCGAAGACGTCCTTCACCTCCTCGTCGACGGTCTGGATCGCCTTGGGCGAGACCGGGCAGACCTCCTCACAGACGACGCAGGGGATGTCCATCGCGTGCGGCAGGCAGCGGCCGCGGTCGAAGAACGCGGTCCCAAGGACGATCGGTCCCTCCTCTACGAACTCCCCCTTCCCGAGCTTCTCTTCGACGGTGATCTTTCGGATCGACCCCGTGGGGCAAACCTCCGAGCAGAGCGTGCACTTCAGCTGGCAGTGGGAGATGTCAAAGTTCATCACCGGCGTCCAGAGCCCCTCGAGCCCTCCCTCTGCCCAGGTCGCGGGCTGGAGCACGTTCGTCGGACAGACGTTGATGCACTGATCGCACTTGATGCACTTCTCGAGGAACTCGTTCTCCTCCACCGACCCCGGAGGGCGGATGAGCATGGGAGAGAAGTTCTCGTTCGTGTTCTTCCCGTGGATCTTGATGAGCGGGTAGCCGAGCGCGCCGATGATCCCGGAGAAGAGCATGCGCCTGCGGGAGACGTCCGGCTTGAGCTGCACCTGCTTGGTGTCGAGGCCCACCATCGAGAAGGACAGCGCGTCCTCTGGGCAGTCGTCGATGCAGTTCATGCAGGAGAAGCACTCGCTGACGCGCACAGCGGCCTGCGGGTCAGCGGCGCCCTCACAGCGCGTGAGGCAGAGGTCGCAGTCGGTGCACTTGTGGACGTCGCGGTTGATCCGGAACAAGGAGAAGCGCGAGACGACCCCGAGGAGCGCGCCCAGAGGGCAGAGCACCCTGCAGAAGAAGCGCGGGACGTAGACGTTGGCGCCTACGAGGATGAGCAGCATCAGGCCGATCCAGAAGGAGCCGACAAAGACCCTGCGGCTCACGCCAGGCGCGAACTTCAGGTTGTCGATCCAGAGCGGGTCCACGCCGGGGATCTGCTCAACCGTCATATCGAAGGTCGGCGCGATGACGGTCGCCACGGAGCGATACATCAAGCAGATCGGATCGAGGAGGCCGATCTGCAGCGCGCCCATGGCGGACATGATCAGGAACACGGTGAGGAGCGCGTACTTGAAGTAGTACACGTCCAGGTAGCGGTTCCTGTCGAAGTTGTCCTTCGTCTTGTGGATGTTGAACAGCCAACCGATGAACTGGTGCAGCGTCCCATAGGGACAGATCCAGTTGCAGAAGACACGCCCCGCTAAGAGCGTCAGGCCCAACACCAGGAGGCCCCAGCCGAGGTAGCGGTAGACGTACCCCGTGGAGAGCATGGTGGAGATCATGACCAAGGGGTCCATCTCCAAGATGCGAGAGACAGGATAGCCCTCGAGGCGTGAGGTCCAGGTCAGCCAGCAGAGCAGGATGAAGCCGCCGAAGAAGAAGATCTGCGACGCGATGCGGACGTTCGTGAGGCGGAGCTTCTTGCGGACCGGCTTCGAGAGCAGCTCGTCGACGGGGGTGGGGCCGGACATCAGAGGATCTCCTTGATGCGGCCGGTGTAGTCGACGCGCCCGCTCCCCTTCTCCTCCGACTTATGGAGGTACTCGGGCAGGTCGTTCGGGTCTCGCTTGAGGAGGTGCTCGAAGGCCCACGAGTCTTGAGCCACTGGGTCGAGCGCCGCCATGACGACGTCGCCAGTGACCACGTTCGAGGGATCGCCTCCGGTCGGCCCGTTCTCCATGAGGATCTTGGTCCCGTCGAGGATGGTCAGGGTCGGCCGGATCATGATCGAGAGGTCGGAGACGATCTCGTGGATGTCCTGATGGAACTGGCTGCGTCGGCCGCCGAGCAGGCCGTACCAGTTCTTGATGCCCATCGAGGCGTAGCAGAGGTTGTGGTCCTTCACCGGCGCGACGCCGATCACCTTGTCGACGTTCGTGAAGGGCCTGTGGAAGAACCACCACTCCTCGATCAGCTTCGCGCCAGGAGTGTTGAGCATCTTGAAGGCGTTGGAGTCCGGCAGGTAGACGCGCCCGCCAGCCCGCTCAGAGGCGGCGCGCAAGCCGGTCTTCATGAAGCAGTCCGCTGGCGACTCGATGGGGTTGTCCGCCACGCGCACCTCCTGCGCGCGGCAGTCGACGAGGAGCATGTTGACGAGCTCCTCGATGAGCTCTGGTTGGCTGGTCGCGCCGAGGGCGGGCGCGCGGTCGAAGGCCACGTTGGGCTTAACGAGGACGATGTCGCCAGGGCTGATGTAACGCTCGATCCCGCCGATCCCATCGAGGGCCTTGCGCAGCATCTGCTTCGGCGTGCCGCCCCGGCCGATGCCGACGTCAGCGCTCGCAGCAGCCGACTTCTCGATCCGGTAGTCATTCAAGCGGATCGGCGTGATCTTCGGCTCACTGCGATGCCCGGAGTCATCTCTCATGGAGAGCGGCCAATCCTCGGGGGCCTTGGACAGATAGGTGGCGGCTCCGATGATCCCCGTCGCAGCGCCGATCTTGCCTAGGAAGCTCCGACGACCCATGGAGCCCTTCTCGTAGTCGGGCTTCTGGACGGGCTTGCCGTTCTCCAAGAGCGGTCGCTCCGGGGGCGTCGCCTCGCCCTCTCTCGCGTCCTCAGAGTCGGTCATCTAGTACTCACCCCCATACTCATCGGCGTAGTAGCCCGCCTCCTCGCCGCCGACCTCCTCACCACCGAAGCTCCCCTGGAGACGGGCCATCGCTAAGGCCGCGTCCTCTCGTGCCTGGGCGCGCTCCACGCCATAGACCATCTCGCCCTCGCGCATCAGGCAGAAGAAGGTGTCGAGGAAGTTGTGCTGCAGGAGCACCTCCCCATCCTCAGTCGGGAGTGACTTGTAGTCAGCGAGGAGCTCCTCGTGGAGCTTCTCAAAGAGAGCTGTAGCGGCGTCTGCGGAGTCAGCCTCGTGGATGAAGAGCCGCTCATCTGAGCTCGGGTCCGGCTTCCCGAACCAGAAGCGCTCAGCGAAGCGATACTGGAAGACGTTCACCGGTTGGTAGGCGATCTGAGCGAAGGGGACCCCGAGGTCCTCGTTGAGCCTGCGGAAGCCAGGCGGGATGACATCTTCGCCGCCCTCCGCAGCGAGCGCCTCGACGACCCGCTGAGTCATCTCCTCCACCGCCGGGACGGCAGAGTCACCGGTCACGTGGAAGAAGATCTCTCCACGCATCCCGATCGCGCCCATAGCGTGTGGTGAGTAGCGCACCTCTTCGAGCTCCGCGACGTCTCTGTCGCCGCGCTGGTTCCCGTAGACGCCGAGGCTCCCCTCGAAGCTCCCTTGGTCATAGAGGAAGACGTCCACCGCGCAGCCCTCCTCAGGGTGCTCGAGCTCCACCACGACCAGGTCCTCAAAGCCAAACTTCAGGTACTGCTCCGCCTGACCGTTGATCTTCTCGTAGAGGGTGTCTGGGACGAAGGTCTTAGGCGTGGACGCCGGGGTCCAGCCGCCGGCGAGGATGTCCTTCGAGAAGGGGCCGACGTCCATCGGAGCCTCATCGCCGCCTCCGAGGCTGGGATCCCTCCAGCGCTTCAAGGGGATCCGATAGAGGTTGTCTTCGACGGACTGCTCTACGAGCAGAGACGTCTCGATGTCTCGCTCACCGGGGTCGTAGTTGGTGCGCTGATCACCCAGCCAAACACCCATCCCTACGAGTGACAAGAGCAGCGCCACCCCTACCAGCGCCTCGCCAGCGGGGATCTCCTTCCGCAGCAGCTTGGGCCGCCCCAAGTTGTTCAGGACCTTGCCTTTCTTCGCCATCGTTAGATACGACCCTAGCATCAGCAGGGCGATTCATGACGTGTTTCTCGCGGCCCGTCACCTGCGCGCCCGTGAGCCGACCTCAGGGCGCCCAGGGCTCATTCTTTTCTGCCTCCAGCCTCCTTAAGCCACCTGTCCGCGACGAAGGGGCCGAAGGGGAGGACCGCCGCGACCATGCACAGGCCAGCGGTCTTGCGCTCGATCGGAACGATCCGAACCGCGCGAAAGAGCTGCAAGACGAGCAGCATGAAGAGGAGCCCATGGACGCTGCCCACGATCCTCACGGCGAGTGGCATGTCCCAGACGTACTTCAAGGGCATCGCGACCCCGAAGAGCACCAGGGTCGAGACACCCTCGACGAAGGAGAGGGTCCTGAGGCCACGTAAGAACTGAGCGTCTGCCATAGCTCCCCTACTTTGCGACGTTGGCCTCATAGGCCGCCACGAACTTCTTGGCATTCATGCGCTTGAAGGCCTCACCGAGGACGTCCAACGGGATCCCCTCCAGGTCCTTCACGCGCACGCAAGACTTCCCCATGTCGAGGCGCTTCCC
This sequence comes from Planctomycetota bacterium, assembly GCA_022447405.1. Taxonomy (GTDB): domain Bacteria; phylum Planctomycetota; class UBA1135; order UBA1135; genus JAKVCE01. The sequence continues at coordinate 5,738 of JAKVCE010000116.1, forward strand.
AGAGGCCTTCCACTCCTCGACGAACCGCTCCTTGACCGCCTCGTCACAGTAGACACAGAACAGGTACAGCCCGATGTGCCGCTTCTGCGAAGCGATGGAGGCGAAGGGGAGCGGCTGCTCAGGGTCCGCGTGGTAGCCCTTCGGGTACTCCGAGTGCGGGAGGTACCAGGCCGGCATCCCATACTGCATCCCGAGCTCCAAGCGCTCGTCGAGCTTCTCCTCACCCAACTCAAGGACCGCTTCGACGGCCTCACGACGCTCCTCGGGGAGCGCGTCTAGGTACTCACGTACCTCCTTGGGAAGCTCACTCATCAGGGGATCTTAACCGCTGATCGGAGCCCATGCTCACCAGCGACGGCGCTCACTCCCGGAGCCCGCCCGCCCACTCGAAGTAGCGCAAGAGGAAGGACTCGAGGCCAGCGCTCCACTCTGCGTGCCCGCTCGCGGCGAGCACCCGGCCTTCACCGAAGGTCGCGCAGAGGATCGCGGGCGTGTCGACCATCACAGCAGGGTCTGCGCCGTCCACTCCGATCCCCGTCCGGTACCAACCGAGCACCTCGTAGTCCGGGAGGTCTGCCCGCTCCGCCGGCTCGACGATCGGCCCCTGCCCATAGTGCAGAGTCCGCCTCCCCTGGAAGTCACCGAAGACCTCAAGCCCTCTATGAGAGAGCTCCAGCTCCACGGGCCCGATCCCTCGCGCCCAGTGATCGTGATCGACGATGCGCGCGTCGAGGAGATTGAGGCCCCACTGGTACGGATCGCTCGCGGCCATATACGCGCCCGCGCAGATCCCGACGTAGCCGCCGCCCTCGCGGACAAAGTCGATGACCGCACCGCGACCAGCCTCGCCTAGCGCGTCAAATTGATGCGACGCCATCCCGCCTGGGAACAGCACGACGTCAAAGCCTTCGAGGGCCCCAGCCGCCATCTCCTCGGGCCCCAAGGGATAACCCACCGACCCGGGCACCCCGTTCTGAATGTCGATGATGAAGGGCATTGGACGGCCCGCCCCGTCGCCGTCATAGACGGCGAAGCTGAGCGGGCCCGCGTCAGCCCCGGTCAGGTTGAGGTCTGGGGACTGTCCCTCCGCGAGCATCCCAAGCTCACCCAGGAAGGCGTGCAGCATCAACCTGTGGGAGCGGACCCGCTGGGCCACGCCGTAGTCCATGGACGGAGTGGTGTTCTTGCGCACGCTTGAGATGAAGGCCAGCGCTCGCTCTCCACCAACGCGCAGGGCT
>JAKVCE010000117.1 GCA_022447405.1 Planctomycetota bacterium
CCTTGGTCAAGCGCGCGAGGGCGTATCCGTCCTTCGCCGAGAAGGCCTGTTGCTCTTCACCGCCTATGTAGACGATGCGCCCGTCGGTCAGGGTGCCATCCACGTCGAAGGCGGCCAGCCGGATCTTCGCGAGGCGCCGGCTGAGGTCGTCGTCGGTTCTCTCAGACGCTTCGCTCATCTCTTGGGGTCCACCTGCGGTGGTTAGATCCGGATCTCAAGCAGGTCTTGGACGTCGAGGAGGCCGACGGCCTTGCCGGACTCGTCTACGACGGGGACCTGGTCCACCTTGCTCTCTTGCATGAGATGCTTCGCCTCTTCCACCAGCTGGTCTGGGCTCACGCTCTTCGGGTCGCGCCCCATGACGTCACCGACGGGCCCATCCAGCACCTCGCGCTTGCCCTCTTGGAGCAGCCTGCGAAGGTCGCCATCCGTAAAGATCCCGACGAGCCGGTCGCCCTCTTCGACGACGAGCGCGGCGCCCGGCCGCCCAGGGGTCTGCGTCATGGAGATGAGGACCTCGGAGACCGTCGCGTCGCCCCGAACGAGCGGCAGCTCGTCGCCAGAGCGCATCACCTCAGAGATCTTCATGAGCCTGCGCCCGAGCGAGCCAGAGGGGTGATAGAGCGCGTAGTCTTCGCGGTCGAAGCCGCGCTCTGAGAGCACCACCATCGCGAGGGCGTCGCCGAGGGCGAGCATCGCCGTGGTCGAGGCTGTGGGCGCGAGCTTCATCGGGCAAGCCTCTTCGACGGCGCCGTAGTCGAGCACCGCGTCCGCGCGCTTGGCGAGGGTGGACTCCCCGTTCCCCGTGAGCGCGATCACCTTGGCGCCGATGCGCCTGGCGACAGGGACGAGGGCGTTGAGCTCGTCTGTCTCCCCAGAGTTCGACATGGCGAGCACGACATCTTCCGAGCGGATACGGCCGAGGTCGCCGTGCAGGGCTTCGCCCGGGTGGAGGAAGATCGAGGGCGTCCCGGTGGAAGCGAGGGTCGCGGAGATCTTTTGCCCCACAAGCCCCGCCTTGCCCATGCCAGAGACGACGATGTGCCCCTCGCACTGGAGCACCTCCTCGCAGGCGGCGGCGAAGCGCTCATCCAGGCGATCCTCGAGGCCGGCGATGGTCTGGGCCTCAAGGCGCACGACCTCGCGCGCTCGCTCGAGGCGCGGGTCTGTTTTCGGGTCGGTGTCTTTGGGGCTCGTCACGATGGGCTCGGTCTTCATTTCGATCCTCGCGCCTGGGCGGGGCGCAGGGCGGGATTCTAGCGTGATCGCGGGCTAGAAGGCCCGGGCGGTTGTCCCTCTCGCCCCCCTTTGCTATCACGCCCCCCTAGAGGGCCGGCAGCGGGCGGCCCTAGGCGGCCCTCATGACCCTCTCCTTGATCTCCACCTCCCTGGCTGCGGCCGGGATGGACTTTCAGACCGGCGCCTTCGTGGTCGCCTTTCTGGTCCTCTCCCTCGGTATCCACGAGGCCGCGCACGCCTGGGTCGCCTACCTCTGCGGAGACTCCACCGCGAAGGACATGGGGCGCCTGACGCTCAACCCGGTCCCCCACATTGACCCTTTGATGACGATCCTCCTTCCGGCGGTCCTCATCCTCTCGGGCTCCGGCTTCATCTTCGGAGGCGCGAAGCCTGTCCCTGTCTCTTACCACCGACTGCGCAAGCCCGCCCGTGACATGATGCTCGTGGCCCTCGCCGGGCCGCTCTCGAACATCCTCATCGCGATCGTCCTCTTGGTCATCACGAAGGCGCTGGTCTACACGGGCGACATGTCGATGAGCCAGATCGCTCCGAGGGTCCTGATCATGTCCGTGCAGTTCAACCTGCTGCTCGCTGTCTTCAACATGATCCCGGTTCCGCCCCTCGACGGCTCGCGCGTCTTGGCCTACCTGTTGCCCGCTAGCCTGCGGCCCTCTTTCCAAGCGCTAGACCGCTTCTCGATGGTCTTGATCTTCGTCCTCATCTTCTCCGGCGTCCTCGGGCGCCCGATCATGGCCGGCATCGACCTCTCTTACACCTTCATCGACGGGCTCACGGGGGGCGTGTGGTAGCTGCCATGGAGCGCTTCACTGTCCGCCTAGAGCGGGTCTTCCACGGACCCATGGACCTCTTGCTGCACCTCGTGCGCGAGCAGGAGGTCGAGATCCAAGACGTCGAGATCACCTCCGTGGTTGAGGGGTACATGGAGTACCTCGAGCACCTGAAAGACCTCGACATCGAGGTCGCGGGCGAGTTCCTCGTGCTGGCTGCGACCCTCCTCTCGATCAAGTCGCGCTCGCTCCTGCCGCGCGAGGAGGTCGACCTCGCTGATGAGCTGGACCCGCGCGACGAGCTGGTGCAGCGCCTGATCGAGTACCGGCACTTCAAGGAGGCCTCCGACAACCTCGAGGCGGCCCGCCGCGAGCGCATGCGCACCCACGGCCGGGGCTCCTTTGACGAGGTGAGCGAGAAGGCCGGCGAGGTTGAGGTGACCCTCGACCTCGGCGAGCTGACCGCATGGGACCTGCTCTCCACCTTCAGCCGCCTCCTGCGCGAGACCCTCGCCGACAGGCCCCACGCGATCGCCTCTGACCCGCGGCCGATGCGCTGGTTCGTCCGCGAGCTCGCGAGCTGGATCAGCGAGGCTGGAGACGCCCCCTTGTCGGCCTGCGTGACGGCCTTCTGCGCGGAGAACCCCACCAAGGAGGAGATGGTTGGCTCCTTCTGCGCGCTCCTGGAGCTCATCAAGCTCGGGGTCGTCGCCGTAGAGGCTGGGCCGGAAGGCGGCCTGGAGGACCCCGTCGTCAGCTTGCGCGACGGAGTCGAGGGAGATGTCACGAGGCTCCTCGACGCCGCGCGCTTCGATGACGAAGAGGAGGCTGAAGACGGAGAGCCGGAGGCTGCCCCGGAAGGGGAAGAGCCCTCTGCCGACGCGGGAGAGCAGCCGGCCCCCAGCGCGGAAGAAGAGCTGCCCCGCGAGGCCTGATTTCTCGGGCGCTCTGTGGACGAACGCTGGCGCGTCTCCCATCATCGGGCGCTCAGTTTTCACCGACCAATTTTCCGCGAGCCCCGAGACCGAATCACCATGAGCCAAGCCCTCGACGTCACCGACACCACCTGGGAAACCACCGTCATCCAGAGCGACAAGCCCGTGCTCGTGGACTTCTGGGCTGAGTGGTGCGGCCCCTGCAAGGCGATGGGCCCCTCAGTCGACAAGCTCGCCGAGGAGATGGGCGGAGAGCTCCGCGTCGTGAAGCTCGACACGCAGAACAACACCGAGACCGCCGCCAAATACGGCGTCATGTCGATCCCGACCTTCCTCCTCATCAAGGACGGCGAGGTCGTGCACACGATGATGGGCGCCAAGCCCTACGACGCCTTCAAGGCCGAGGTCGTCGGCGCGCTCTAAGCGTCACGGTGACGACGTGAGCACACGTCTACGCGTCGTCTTCTTGGGGTCGCCCCCTTTCGGCACCCCGGTCCTCTCCGCCCTCCTCGAGGCTGAGCACGAGCTCGTCGGCGTCGTGACGCGACCTGATCGTCCCCGCGGTCGCGGGCGCTCCGTCGAGCGGGGCGAAGTCGCCCTGCTCGCTGACGAACGCGGCGTCTCTGTCCTCCAGCCTGAGTCCACGCGAGGCGGGGACTTCGCCGCGTCGCTGCACGAGCTCTCACCCGACGTCCTCGTCGTCGCTAGCTACGGTGAGATCCTCGATGAGGAGGTCCTCTCGGTTCCGACCCTCGCCCCCCTCAATGTCCACGCCTCTCTCCTCCCCAGGCACCGCGGCTCCTCCCCCATTCAGGCTGCGATCCTCGCGGGAGACAGCACGACCGGTGTGAGCGTCCAGCGCATGGTGCTCGCGCTCGACGCCGGTGACGTCCTCCTTGAGCGTGAACTCTCCATCGGTGTCGAAGAGACCGCCGGAGAGCTGCACGACCGGCTCGCGCCGCTGGCGGGAGAGGCCGCGGTCGCCGCCCTCGACGTCCTCGCCGAGGGAGATGCGGTCTTCGCCCCACAAGACGAGGCCCGCGTGACGATGACTCGGCGGCTGCGAAAGGGCGACGGTCGCCCTGACCTCAAGTCGCTCGACGCCGAGGGCTTTGTCCGACACGTGAGGGCGATGACGCCTTGGCCCGGAGCGCGCGTCGAGCTCTGTCGAGACGGGGAGGACCCCCTCGCGCTCACGCTCCACTCGGCGAGGGTCGCCGAAGGCGGAGGCTGGAGCGGCGGCGCGCCCGGCGATCTGAGGGTGGAGGGCGAGCGCCTCCTCCTCGCCTTGGCCCAAGGCGTCGTGGATCTCGTCAAGGTGCAGCCCGCTGGTAAGCGCCCGATGGATGTCGCGGACTTCCTCCGCGGCGCGCGGGTCGAGGGCGCGGCGCGCCTCAGGAGTGAGCCTTGCCGCGACTGATCGCCTGGGAGATCTTGCGCTCGGGAAGCGACGCCCCGCTGCGGCGGGTGTCTGCCGCGGCGGCGCGCGCAGAGCTCGAGCCGCGCGACGCTGGGCTCTTGCGCCGCCTCGTCGGGACGGAGGTGCGGCGCCGCGCGACCTTGCGCGCCATCCTCTCGCGTCTGACAAAGGGGAAGCCGAACCCCGACCTCGCCTGTCATCTCCGCATCGGCCTCGCCCAGCTGCTCTTCCTAGACCGCGTCCCCGATCACGCGGCGGTCAACGAGACCGTCGACGCCGTCTCGCGCACCCTGGGCCTCTCCAAGGGCAAGTACGCGAACGGCGTGCTGCGCTCTGCCCTGCGGATGCGCCAGGAGGGCCACGTCGGCCTCCCGAGGCACGACGTGGTCGGCTCACCTTGGCGGCTGCGGGAGCCTGTGTTCCGGGACCCTGAAGAGCACCGCTTCCTCTGGGCCGAGGACGCCTTCAGCGTCCCCGCGAAGCTCATCAAGGGCTGGGCAGACCGCTGGGGAGAGGAGGAGGCCTTCCGTGTGGCGCGCTGGTTCTTGCAGGAGCCGCCCCTCTCTGGCCGCGGCGGGGAGGGCGCGCGCGCTGCCCTCATGGAGGAGCTCTCCGCCGCGGGCTGCGATCCCGTCGAGGGCACCCACGACCGCGTCCTCCTCCTCCCGGCGGAGCAGACCGGGGCCCTCCTCAGCTCAGACGCCTTCTTGAGCGGCCGCGTCGCCGTGCAGGGCGAGGCCGCCTTGCGCGCGGCCCTGCTCGTCGAGGCCTCAGCGGGTGAGTCCGTGCTGGACCTCTGCGCCGCGCCCGGCGGGAAGACCGCGGTGCTCGCAGAGTCTGGCGCCAAGGTGACCGCCTGCGACGTCTCCGAAGCGCGCCTCGCGCTCCTCTCAGAGGGCGCGGAGCGCATGGGGCACGCTGGCTCCGTAGAGACCGCGTTGCTGGCGCACGATGCCCCCGCCCCTGACGGGCCCTTTGACGCCGTCCTCGTCGACGCCCCTTGCTCGAACACCGGCGTCTTGGGAGCGAGGCCGGGCGCCCGCTGGCGCTGGGGGCCTGCCTCCAAGCGCTCGCTAGAGGAGGTGCAGGCCACCCTCATGGAGCGAGGAGCAGAGGTCGTCCGGCCTGGCGGCCGCCTCGTGTGGTCGACTTGCTCCCTAGAGCCTGGCGAGAACGAGCGGAGGGTCTCGCAGTTCCTGGAGGCCCACAGTGGCTGGAGCCTCGACGAGGAGGCGCTCACCCTTCCTGGGGTGACGGGTGGCCCTGTGGACGGGGGCTACGCGGCCCGTCTGATCGCGCCGGCTAATTAATCGGCGAATTTCGTCCGCCCCCCTCTGCGTCGGAGCACTTCTCCTCAGCGAGGGGCATGAACCGCGCCCCCGGAAAGGCCAGACCGCAATTTTTCGGCTGGGCGCTTCGCCTCTCGCCTCTTTGCTGCTCAAGAGAGCGCAGGGCCGAGCCAAGAGGCGCGGCGCGCTCACCAACTCCAAACCCAGAGAAGAATCATGACTAGCTTTTGGCTCGCTGACAGAAACCGCTCGGAAGCAGAGGATCGGACGCCCCCGCGCGTTCGCCAGCTTCAAGACAACATCGAAGACGCCCGACAGGCCCTCATCTCTCACCCGGTCTACGCCCGCGTGAACAGCGTCGAGAGCATGCACGTCTTCATGTCCTTCCACATCTGGGCCGTCTGGGACTTCATGTGCCTCCTGAAGGGCCTCCAGGTCAACCTGAGCTGCGTCGAGGTCCCTTGGTACCCGAAGGGCGACCGCAAGCTCCGCCGCCTGGTGAACGAGATCGTCGTCGCTGAGGAGACAGACGAGGACGGTCGGGGCAGCTACTCGGCCCACTTCGAGCTCTACCTCGACGCCATGGATCAGTGCGGCGCCGACGCCGAGAGCGTGCACGCCTTCATCGACGCCCTCCGGCGCGGCGAAGACGTCGCCACAGCGCTGGACGTCGCCAGCCCCCCTGAGGGCGCGCGCGCCTTCTCTTTGGACACCTGCGACATCCTCGCCTCGGGCTCTATCCCGTCGATCGCCGCGGCCTTCACCTTTGGACGCGAGGACGTGGTGCCCTTGATGTTCCAGGAGATCCTGGACCAGGTGAAGGAGTCGGAGCTCGCTGGCTACGACCGCTTCATCTACTACCTCGACCGCCACATCGCTGTCGACGCGGACGAGCACGGCCCCATGGCCTTCGAGATGATCGACCTCCTGTGCGGGGACGACGAGGCGAAGTGGGCTGAGGCTGAGGCCGCCGCGCGTGGCCACATCGAGAGCCGCATCCGGCTCTGGGACAGCGCCCTCGAGGCGATCGAGCGCTTGGACCAGGCGCGTGTCCGCAAGAGCGCCTGAGCCGCAGATACAGGGCCGCTCTTCGCGTCTTCGCCTTGCCGCCGTATCCTCTGTGGGCCATGCCCACGAGACGACGGAACGAAGAAGACCAAGAAGAGCGCCGCCCTCGCGGCTCTCGCAGCAGAAACACCGGCTTCCCCGTGGGCCCAGCCCTCGGGGTCGTCGCGTTGATTGCCCTCGCCTACTTCGGCAC
>JAKVCE010000118.1:0-1567 GCA_022447405.1 Planctomycetota bacterium
GGCTGGTGGACCGTGACGGAGCCTGGAGGCGCTGGCTGACCAACGCCGCGCGCGGCGTCCTCCTCGAGAAGGCGGCCGAGGGAGGACTCAAAGACCTCCTCCGCGGCCTGAAGAAGGACTAGGGCTACGCGAGGGGGGCCGACTCCGTCGGCGCGTCCGTAGGGATCCCAAGGAGTCGGCACAGCCAAGCCTTCCCCAGGTAGATCAGCGGTGTGTCGATGGCCGCGAGGACGACCTTGCAGACGTAGACCCAGAGGATGATCTGGGCGATGGTCCCCCAGTCGAGGCCGAAGCCCCAGCGCAGGAAGATCCCGTTGACGATGATCGTGTCGACGAGCTGGCTGATCACCGTCGAGCCGTTGTTGCGGATCCACATGTGGCGACCGCCTGTGACGCGCCACCAGAAGTGATAGAGCCGCACGTCGAAGAGCTGCGCGACCAGATAGGCCAGCATCGAGGCGAAGAGCAGGAGGCGCGGGTTCTGAAAGGTCGAGGCGTAGGCGGCTTGCATCGCCGCTGCGCCGCTCAACCCCTCGCGCTCCAAGAGGCCTGCGTCGAGGGGCGCGATGCCCGGGAGAGACCAGACCTCAGAGGGCGGGAGCGAGACCGCGAACTGGAGGACCAAGAGCATGAGGAAGCTCGTCCCGAAGCCTATCCAGACCATCAAGTTAGCCCTCTTGCGTCCCCAGAGCTCACTGACGATGTCCGTCAGCCAGAAGGTGAGAGGGTAGGTGATGATGCCTGCGGTGAGCGTCACAGGCTCGCCGCCGTTGAACCAAGCAGGGCCGCCCTCTGGGAAGAGGTAGAAGAGCTTCGTCCCGATGATGTTCGTCAGCACGAGGATGACGGCGAAGCAAGCCGCCATGACGGTGTAGAGGCTGTCCGCCTTGCGCCGGGTCTCTTGGGTCAACTCCACCATGTCTCCTCATCATGATCACCATTGCCGGCAGAGACAACCGGCGATCTGGCCTGGCTTGCGCTAGACTCCTCCCATGCAAGTCGTCGACCAGCTCAAGAAGACCTCTCCCGAGCGCTTCCTCGAGATCTACGCCGCCCTCGAGAACCAGGGCTTCGGCCCCCTCGACCACGAGGTCGCCAAGGCCCTCAACTTCCGACCTCAAGCGATCCGGAAGCTCCCCATGGCGCAGCGCGCCCGCCGCGCGCAGTCCATCCTCCAGTCGCAGGCCAACGCCGAGATGACCTACGAGCTCTTCGGCAGCTACCTCTTGAAGACCAACAAGGAGCTCATCACGAGCTTCCTCGACGAGACCGGCGTCAGCCACGAGGACGGGATGATCGACGGTGACGAGGAGAACGTCCCCGAGGTCGGCAAGATCGACGCCGCCCTCGCGAAGCTCGATGGGGAGTACGGCGCAGACGACGTCACCCTCTACCTCTCCATCTGCGCCGAGCAGTGGTCGCAGGTGCCTGAGATCGAGGCCGCCTGGCGCGCGCGCCTCGGGTGAGCGCTACTCGCTGACGGCGAACTCAGCGTAGCGCTCGGGCTTCGCCGTGATGAGCTCGACGCAGCGCGCCCCACAGGTAGCGAACTTCATCCCAGCGATAT
>JAKVCE010000118.1:1577-6889 GCA_022447405.1 Planctomycetota bacterium
GGCATCGTCATGTCACAGGGGCCGCAGATCGGCCCATCGGGCGCGAGCTGAGCGGGGGCGTCCTCCGCGCTGCAAGCCACGGTGAGGTAGAGCGTGATGACGAGGGCGTGCCTGAGTGAGCTCATCTGTGTGTCTCCGGTCTTCAGCTTCAATCTTTGACGCGCTCCACGAAGTGCCCGTCACGAGTGTCAATGCGCACTCGCTCGCCGGTGACGAGGTACGGGGGCACCTGCACCTCGACTCCGGTCTCAAGCGTCGCTGACTTGAGCTGAGCAGCTGCGGTCGCGCCCTTGATAGGCGGCGTGGTCTCGGTGATCTGAAGATCCACCGTGTTCGGCAGCTCGATCCCAGCGAGCGCGCCGTCGACATACATGGCCTGAATCTCCTCGATGCCCTCGACCAAGTATCCGGACGAGTCCCCGAGCTCCTCGGGGCCGAGGTCGAACTGATCGAAGGAGACGTCATCCATGAAGTGCCAGCGCGAGCCGTCCGTGTAGAGGAAGCTGCAAGGGTGTCGCTCTACCTCAACCTCCTCGAACTTGTCCCCGCTCCGGAAGGAGTCGCTCAAGACCTGACCCGTGAGCAGGTTCCTCATCTTGGTCTTCCCGATCATGCTCGCGCCGCGCGCGGTCGGGCTGCTGAGCTTCACCTCGGTCACGATCACGGGCGCCCCCTTGTACTGGATGCAGACCCCGCGCTTCAGGTCACTGAACTCGATCATGGTGGGATTCTAACCTCGCGGGGCTGGCTGGCAGCGCGTGCAGAGGTGGGTCCCGCGCTGGGCCACGACGATCTTCTTCACGAGCCGCCCGCAGGCCCTGCATGGACGGCCATCGCGCCCGTACACGAGGAACTGGTCCTGGTAGCTCCCCGGCTGCCCCTCAGGGGTCCTGTAGAAGGTGTCGAAGCTCGAGCCCTCGCGCCGGATGGCCTCCTTCAGGACGGAGCGGAGCTCCTCGCGGAGCCTGTCAGCCCGAGGACCAGGGACCCTGTCCGAGCGCCGCTGCGGGTGCAGCCCCGCGGCGTGGAGCGCCTCATCCGCATAGATGTTCCCGATCCCGGCGAGGAAGCTCTGGTCGAGCAAGAGCGGCTTGAGCTGGCGCTTGCGAGAGCGGAGAGCGCCCCTGAACCACGCGCTAGAGAACTCCTCTGAGAGCGGCTCTGGCCCGATCCCAAGAAAGCGCTCGTCCGCGTCGTCTGTATAGACCATGCGACCGAACTTGCGCACGTCGAGGAAGAACAAGCTGTTCCCGTCGTCCAGGTCGATCCGCACGCGCTCATACGACCCCATGTCAGCCTCCCTCGGCTCGACGTGCAGCCTCCCGCTCATCCGCAGATGGCACAAGAGATGGCCCTTGGGCGTGTCACCCTGTTTGAGGTCAACGACGATCCACTTCGCCCTCCGCCAGACCTTCGAGACGCTCGATCCTGTGACGCGATCCCGGAAGGTCTCGGCATCGAGACCCCCAAGCGACCGCTCCCACGAGACCTCTGCGCCCGTTATTTGGCGGCCTAACAGGCCCGGTCGCACCATGCGCGCGACGGTCTCAACCTCCGGCAGCTCCGGCATGGAGAGAGCCTATCCAGCAGAGGAGACCTGCGCGCCGAGCGATTTCAATTCCCCCAAGAAAACTATGGGAGATGAACTTCGTAACACTCGATGCGTTCCCCTCTACATGACGAGGTCCGAGCCCAACATGAACATCAAAACGCTCTGTAGGTGGCTGGCACTCAGCCTCACGGTCTTCATCGCCGCGCACACCCAAGCCTGGGGGGCACCTGTCATCCCAAGCGTCACGCCCAGCGTCGAAGTCGCTGAGACAGGCTGGCGCACCCGCTCCAGAGACAACATCTGCGGGCTCTCCAACCCGCGACAGGTGAACCACCCCGCGCGCCTCGACTACAAGCAGGTGCTCAGGGCGACCCCTGAGATGAAGGACCTCGTCCGACGCAACATCAACCCGAGATCTGCGGAGGGTCAGATCCTCCGTCAGCGCGCTGTCGACCGCGTGCGCAGGGCCAGCTACTTAGTGATGCACAACCACGGCCACTGCAGCGTGTGGAAGCGCATCTCGCACCGAGACGGTCGGGCTGTGAAGAACCTGACTGACGAGGTCATCGCCACGCTCAGCGCGGCTTGACCCAGGCCTCGCCGTTCTTGAGGTCCGTCCAGTACTCGACGGCCACCCAGAGCGCGATCATCTTCGGATAGCTCATGATGGCGAAGGCGACGACGAGTGGGATCCCGACCATCAACCCCGTCTTCACGCTCCAGTCCGTGAAGAGGAAGAGCGCCACGCACAAGGCCGCGGCGAGGACCTCGGTGATCACAGCAGAGAGGTACATCGCGCCAGTCATCGCGCCGTGCTCTCTGCGATAGCGGAGCTCGCAAGCTGCGCAGCTCTCCCAGAGCTTGCTGTAGGCCTCGAAGAGCTCCCCCTCACCGCACTGCGGGCAGCGCGAGGAGAGGCATCGCTTGAACACCGTGCCACGGTCCATGGCGTGCTTCGCTCAGTAGAGCAGGTGCTCTCTGCGGGCCTCTTCGAACCCTCGAAGCGCACCTGACCAGCTCGCCTCGAGCTCCTCTAGGTCCGCGCCCGCCCTCACGCGCTTCAAGAGATCCAAGCCGCCCCAGCGGATCGCGAAGGCGCGCTCTGACTTAAGCTTCAACTCATCGCCGAGCTGTCCATGCAGCTCAGAGAGGAGCGCGAGGCCGACGCGCACCGGGCGAAACACGCGCTCATCTGTGAGGACCAGGCGGACGCCCCGGACCTCGACGCCCTCTTGTCCGCCATAGAAGGGGCGGCCGACGAAGGGGAGGAAGCGGACCCCCTTGAGACCACGCGCGTTCATCGCCTCCGAGAGCTCGTGCTCATCCAAGCCTGGCGCGGCGAGCACCTCGAAGGGGGTCGTATAGCCAACACCACAGTGGATCCCCTCGAAGGACTCACCGATCGCGCCGGTGGCGAGGTAGAGGTGAGCGTTCACCGGGTGAGGGATGTGTGGCGAAGACTGGATCCACTCCAAGCCTGTGTCCTCCCACACCATCCCGCGCTCCCAGCCGCGCATCTTGACGACCTCAAGCTCGCACTCCACTCCCTGCGCGTCGCGCCAGAATCGCCCCACCTCCCCCATCGTCATCCCGTGGGTCATGGGGAGCGGGCCCCATGAGATGAAGCTCTCCCACTCCTTCGGCATCACCGGCCCCTCGAAGCGCAGGCCTCCGAGCGGGTTCGGCCGATCCAAGACGACCACCTTCACGTCAGCTTCACCTGCCGCGATCATCACCTCACCCAGGGTCGAGATGTAGGTGTACATGCGGGCCCCGACGTCTTGCAGGTCAAAGAGGAGGACGTCGATGCGAGCGAGGCTCTCCTTGGACGGGCGCCGCCTCGCGCCGTAGAGGCTCTCGACAGGGACGCCAGTGCGCGGATCGCGCGCGTCAGCGACGTCTTCACCAGCTGCGATGTCGCCGCGCACGCCGTGCTCCGGCCCAAAGAGCTGCACGAGCTTCACGCGCTCGTCCGCCGCCAAGCGATCGATCGTCGGCACCAGCGCGCTGTCCACCCCCGCCGGATGCGTCACGAGCCCTACCCTCAGCCCCTCTACGAGATCGATCCGATCTTCGAGCAGCACGTCTACGCCCAGCTTCACCTGTGCGGGAGCCGGGGCCGCCCCAAGCCCCAGCAGGAGCGCGGCGCAGGAGGCTAGAGCCAGACGCGACACTCGTCGCCCTCCTCACGCACGCGATAGGTCACCGCCTTCGAGCAGATGTCTCCCTCTGGGCGTCCGGTGCGCGGGTCAAAGGCGTACTGATGCAAAGGACAGATCGCGAAGCGGCCGTCCTTCATCGGCCCCTCGACGATGCGGCCGCCTGCGTGCGGGCACTCTGTCGTGATGGCGTGGACCTCTCCGTCCACCCTGCACAGGAGGAACTGTGCGCCGCCTGCGAGGGGATCACCCACGTCTATGCGCCGCGCGAAGCCCTCTTCGAGCTTCGAGGTCCCGCTCACGACCACCGGTCGCCCGCGGAAGAGGTCCAAGATCCGACTCAACATCGCCCGCGATGCTAGCATCCTCTCGCCATGCGACGTGTCGTCATCGTGAACCTGGTGGGCATGACCCCCGCCCTGCTCGAGCACGCCCCCAAGCTCCGTGAGCTCGCGGAGGGGGGCGCGTGCGCGCCGATGACCGCTGTGCTGCCCGCGGTCACCTGCAGCGCTCAGGCGAGCCTCCTGACGGGCCTCTCTCCAGAGGAGCACGGCGCCGTCGGCAACGGCTGGATGGATCCTGAGAGCCGAGAGGTCGCGCTGTGGCGGCAGGCGAACACCTTGGTCACAGGCGAGAAGCTCTACGAGACCGTCAAGCGCCGCGAGCCCGACGCGGTCACGGCCAAGCTCTTCTGGTGGTGGAACATGGGCGCGGAGGTCGACCTCTCGATCACGCCCCGCCCCCACTACCCAGCAGACGGCCGCAAGATCGTCGACACCTACTCCAGCCCCACCTCCTACGGAGAAGACCTGGTCGGCGCGCTCGGCCCCTTCCCCTTCTTCGACTTCTGGGGGCCGCGCTCCGGCCTCCCCTCGAGCCGCTGGATCGCGGACGCCGCCATCCGGACACTCGAAGAGCACAAGCCCGCTCTCACCCTCGTCTACCTCCCGCACCTCGACTACGACCACCAGCGCTTCGGTCCCGATGACCCGCGCTCCGTCCAAGCGGTGAAGGAGGCGGATCAGCTCGTCGCGGACATTCACGCGGCGGCTCAGAGCCAAGACGCAGCCCTCATCGTCTGCAGCGAGTACGGGATCCGCCCGGTCTCGCGCGCGGTCGAGCTGAACCGCGCGCTGCGGCGCGCAGACCTCCTGTCGGTGCGCCGGTCGCCTACAGGTGAGATGCTCGACGTCTTCGCCTCGCGCGCCTTCGCCGTCGTCGACCACCAGCTCGCGCACATCTACTGCGACTCTGCGGAGTCCATCACCGCCGCCCGTGAAGCGCTCGAAGGCCTCCCCGGCGTCGCCTCCCTGCACTCTGGAGAGGCGCGCGGCGAGCTCGGCCTCGACCACCCGCGCGCCGGCGACCTGATCGCCCTCGCTGAGCGCGACGCCTGGTTCCACTATCCCTACTGGCTCGAGGAGTCGGCGACCCCAGACTTCGCCCCCACCGTCGACATCCACCGCAAGCCTGGTTACGACCCATGCGAGCTCTTCACAGACCCCAAGCTCGCGCTCCCAGCCCTCCGCGTGGCGCGCAGGCTCGCGCAGAAGAAGCTCGGCTTCCGCACCCTGATGGATGTGGTCTCCCAAGACCCCAGC
>JAKVCE010000119.1:0-895 GCA_022447405.1 Planctomycetota bacterium
GCGTGATGGCGTTCGAATACGACCCCTCGATCTTTATGGCTGAGATCGACGCCGCCTACATCGCGAGCCAGCAGAAGGACTATCCGCTCAAGACCTGCCCCATCTCTGACAAACCCCTCGGGGACGAGCCCGTCGACCTGCTCTATGGGACGACGCTCGTGCGGCTCTGCTGTAAGGGCTGCAAGGGCGCCTTCGACAAGAGGCCCCAAGCCGTCGTTGAGAAGGTCCAAAAGGCTTGGGCAAAGGCTCACGCCGCGAAGCAGGAGAGCGGAGCGGAGAAAAAATAGAGAGAGCTCCGACCCTTAGGTCGGCGCTCTCTGAAAGCTGTTCGGCGCTAGAGCTAGAGGCTCGCGCTCGCGCTCGTGAGCTGGTTGACGACCATGTCGCCCACCTCGCTGGTCCCGTGGACGCCAGTCCCGAGGCCTTTGATCTCTCCGCTCTTCAAGAGCCCCTCGACCGCACCCTCAACGCCTTGGGCTGCCTGCTTCTCGCCGATGTAGTCGAGCATCATGGCTCCAGCCATGATCGCCGCGACAGGAGAGGCGACGTTCTTGCCAGCATGCTTCGGAGCCGAGCCATGAATGGGCTCGAAGAGAGAGGTCTGCCCAGGGTGGATGTTGCCGCTCGCTGCGACTCCCATGCCGCCCTGCACCATCGCGCCGAGGTCGGTGATGATGTCTCCGCACAGGTTTGGCGTCACCGCGACGTCGAACCACTCAGGGTTCTTCACCATCCACATGCAGGCTGCGTCGATGTAGGCGTGGTCGGTCTTGATGTCGGGGTACTCCTCCGCGACCTCTGCGAAGACGCGGGTCCAGAGGTCTTGGGCTCGCACGGCGTTCGCCTTGTCGATGAGGGTGACCTGCTTCTTGTTGTCACGCTCCCGGGCGAGCTC
>JAKVCE010000119.1:905-2536 GCA_022447405.1 Planctomycetota bacterium
TGTCGATCAGGGTCACACGACGGTCCTTGTCTCGCTCGACGGCCTTCTCGAAGGCGTAGCGGATCGCGCGCTCCACGCCCACACGGGTGTAGACCATCGTCTGTGTAGACACCTCATGGGACTGTCCCTTGTGGGCGAAGCCGTGCATGCCTGTGTAGGCGTCCTCGGTGTTCTCCCGGATGATGACCATATCGACGTCATCACAGGTCTTGTCCTTGAGCGGGCAGAGGCGCTCGTCGTAGAGCTTGATCGGCCGCTTGTTGATGTAGAGGTCGAGCTCAAAGCGACACTTGGCGATGATCCCATACTCGATGAGCCCCACGGGCAGGCGCGGGTCGCCGATCGCGCCGAGGTAGATCGCGTCCGTGTCCTTCGCCCCGTTGAAGGCGTCATCGGGGAAGATCTCTTCCGTTTGGATGTAGTGCTCCGAGCCATAAGGCAGCTCGTTGCGGCGCAGCTCGAAGCCGTAGACGGAGGAGGCCGCGTCGAGGACGCGCATCGCCTCGCGCGTCACCTCGGTGCCGATCCCGTCGCCAGCGATCACTGTGATGTCATAGTTCGCCATTTTGAATTCGTTCCTTTCCGTCCCTTGACGGCTGCCCGTCAAGACGGGGTGGTCACCCCCACACTACGAGATGTGAACATCCCGGGCGTGAAGGCAGTGATATGTCCTACCACGGCCGAGGCCGCGACGGTCAATGGAGAGGCCAGGTAGAGCTGGCCGGGGCCGCTGCGGCCCTGAAAGTTGCGGTTGATCGCGCTGACAGTGACCTCTTCCGAGCCCTCGCTCACGCCCGGGCCGCACCCGATACATGCGCCACAGCCCGGCTGGATCACCTCGACACCAGCGCGCTCAAAGAGCTCAACGTAGCCGCGCTCGGTCGCGTAGTCGCGGACGGTCTCGCTCCCAAACTGGATGTACATGCTGACGCCGTCTGCGACCTTGAGCCCCGCCTCGTCTGCCTCGCGCAGGACCTCTGCATAGAAGTCGAGGTCGGCCTCCTTGCCAGCGGTGCAAGAGCCCCCATAGGCGATGTCGATCTTGACCTCCTCGAGGTCCTCGATCTCTTCGCCATACGTAGGGTCACCAGGCCTCGCGACCATGGATGTGATCGTGCTCAGGTCAATGGTGTGCACCCCGCCCGCATACTCCGCTCCTTCGTCAGCAGTGACGAAGCCGCTGGCGACCTCTTCAGCGCTGACTCCCTCCCTGCGCGCTGCGAGCCAGGACGCGAGAGCCTCGTCCCCTTCGCAGATCCCAGTGCGTGCAGAGCACTCCGTCGCCATGTTCGTGAGCGTCGCGCGCTCGTCCATGGAGAGAGACGCGAGGCCGGGGCCGCCAAACTCCATCACCCGGTCGAGGGTCTCCTCGGCGACAGCGTGTGTGCGCAAGATCTGGAGCATGACATCCTTCGCAGTGACGCCCTCCGCGAGCTCGCCCTCGAGCTCGAAGCGGATCGACTCCGGCACCCTCACGCCTGTGAAGCCGGAGTAGACGAGCGCCGCGTACTGTGTCGCGCCGACACCCCAAGCGAGCGCGTTGCTCGCGCCGCTGTTCACGACCTGTCCGTTGAGGGAGCTCGCGGTCACGAACCACTCGACGCTCTCACCGCAGGGCAGCGGCGGGAACA
>JAKVCE010000119.1:2546-6118 GCA_022447405.1 Planctomycetota bacterium
GCCCGGAGAGACGCCGTCCTTGGCGCTGTAATCCCTGCAGCCCGTGTGGGCCTGGAACTCGCGCTGGAGACGTCTCAAGGTCTCGATCTGATCCCCGAAGGGCGCCATTCGGGAGACGCCGTCTGCATAGAGAAGATGGTCTTCGAAGACAGCGAACTTGTGCGGAGTCTGGATCGTGTAATCAACTCCGTATGTCTCGCCGAGGAAGTGGTGCACCTGCGCCGTCGTGAACTCGTGGCTGTATCCACCATCCACCTTCACGAGCACATCGTCACCGGGGCGCACACAGCTCTCAGAGCCGCCGCCCACGAGGTGAGACGCCAGGAGCTTCTCAGCCATGGTCATCGGCCTCGTCCCCATCTCAGGAGTGGGGATCACACGCTCACCGGAGGCGACGCGCTGGTCAAAGGCGAAGAGGCCGCCGTCCTCTACGATGGCGCGGCGGATCTCGTCGTAGCTCGCTGTGAACTCCTCGAGCGGGATCTCTTCGCCGGTCTGCAGGCGCTCGAGCATCTCGTAGTCCGCCATGAGCTGACCGAGGTTGATGTTGTTCCGCTCGTGGATCGGCGCGAAGGAGGACGCGACTATCAGGTGCACGCCGGACCACTTCTCGCACTGGGGTGCGGTCTCCCGGGAGGAGCCGGTCCCCTTCCTGTGGCCAGAGACGATCACCTCGAAGCCCCCGTCAAGGAGCGCGCGCGAAGGGAAGACTCGCTCGCCATCCTCATCCACGAGCCCGGCGTAGGCGTCCACCGCGATGTCCGCGGGCTTGTGCCGGAAGCAGACCCAGGCCGGCGTCATCACGTCCGTGTTGATGTCGTCGAGGAGGTCTTCAGGGTCGACGTCCTTCATGCAGAGGTCCACCTCTCCCGCGAGCTGACTGCGGATCAGCGCGGGGTCCTTAGCGAGGAACAAGACCCGCTTCCCCTCCGTGAGGGAGACGAATCGGCTGCCGTCCTCGGCTGTGTGGATTAGGGGGTTCTGCACGAGCTTCGGTTCTTATGCGTTCGGGTTCTCCACGAGCATCGCGATGCCCTGGCCGCCGCCGATGCATGCGGAGGCCACGCCGTAGCGCTTGCCGCTGCGTCGGAGCTCCATGCTGACGGTCTGGACGAGGCGCGTGCCCGTCGCACCCAAGGGGTGTCCGAGGCTGATGGCGCCGCCGTTCACGTTGCACTTCTCGCGGTCGAGCCCGAGCTCCTTCTCACAGCCAAGGTACTGGGCTGCGAAGGCCTCGTTGATCTCGAAGAGGTCGACGTCATCTTGCGAGACGCCGGCGCCCTCGAGGCAGGCGCGGATCGCCGGGACGGGGCCGATGCCCATCTCCGTGGGGTCGACGCCGACGTAAGCCCAGCCGCGGATGACCGAGAGGACCTCGAGGCCGTCTGCCTGGGCGCGCTCTGCGGTCGTCATGACCACAGCGGCTGCGCCGTCCACGATGCCGCTCGCGTTCCCGGCCGTGACGGTCCCGTCCTTACCGAAGGCCGCGCGGAGCTTCGAGAGCGCCTCGATGCTCGTCTCGGGCTTGATGTGGTCGTCGGTGTCAAAGACGAGCTCGCCCTTGCGGGTCTCGATGACCACCGGAGCGATCTCCTCAGCGAAGCGACCCTCCGCCACAGCGGCGGCCCCGAGCTGATGACTGCGCAGCGCGTACTCGTCCTGCGCATCGCGCGAGATCTCACGTGTCTTGGCCACCTTCTCAGCGGTCTGCGCCATGTATAGCCCAGCGACGGGGTCCATGAGCGCGGCGAAGAGGGTGTCCTGGAGCTCCGGGGTCGTCCCGAAGGGGATCCCGTTCCTGCCGCCGTAGAAGGCGTAGGGCGCCTGGCTCATGCTCTCCATCCCGCCTGCGAGCACGGTCTCAGCCTCGCCCAGCTGGATCATCTGCGCTCCGCTCACGAGCGCCTGGATGCCTGAGCCGCAGAGGCGGTTCACAGTCAGCGCTGGGCAGGACTCTTGGGTGCCGGCCTTGAGGCCGACGTGACGAGCGCCGTAGATCGCGTCGACGGAGGTCTGGAGGGCGTTGCCCATCACGACGTGATCGACGCGTTCGGCGTCGACGCCGGCACGCTCGATGGCGGCCTTCGCCGCGTGTGCGCCGAGGTCGATAGCGGAGAGCTTGGCGAGCTTGCCGTAGCCCGGGGTGCCGACGTACTCGCACATGGGCGTGCGAGCTGCTCCGACGAGGACGATGTCTTTTGTCATGGTCTTGGGTCCTTGGGTGTCGGGCGTTAGTTGCCCTTGAACTCGGCCTTGCGCTTCTCGAGGAAGGCGCTCATGCCCTCGAGCATGTCGCTTGTCTCGGAGGCTGTGCCAAACATGTCGGTCTCCATCTCCTCACCGTCGCGCTGGTCCATGTCGAGGCCCTTGCGGATCGCCTCCAGGGCGAGGCGCAGGGCGACCGGTCCGCGCGAGAGCATCGTGTTCGCCATCTTATGCGTGCCCTCGAGGAGCTCGTCTGCGGGGAACACGCGGTTCACGACGCCTGCGGCCTGAGCTTGCGCGGCGGTGAACATGTCACCGGTCAAGACCCACTCGCGCGCGACGCCAGGACCAGCGACCCGCGAGAGGCGCTGGGTGCCGCCGTAGCCCGGGATGATCCCGAGGCTGACCTCGGGGAGCCCCATGCGAGCGGTCTCAGACGCCGTACGCAGCGTGCACGCGAGGGCGAGCTCGCAGCCGCCGCCGAGGGCGAAGCCGTTCACCATCGCGATGGAGGGCTTACCGAGGTCTTCGATCTTGCGGAAGACCTCTTGGCCGAAGGCCGCGAGGGTCTTGGCACCCGCGGCGTCCCCGGCGACCTCTTTGAGCTCGCCGATGTCGGCGCCTGCGATGAAGGCCTTCTCTCCCTCTCCGGTGATGATGAGGACGCGCGCCGAGTCATCAGCGCTGACCTCGTCCACCGCGGACGAGAGCTCCGTGAGGGTCTGGGCGTTGAGGGCGTTCATCACCTCCGGGCGCGCGATCGTGATGGTCGCGATCCCGTCGGCGGTCTCGAGCTTGATGTTCTCGTATGCCATGGAGCTCACGCCTCGGTCGAGGTGACCTCTGCGCTCTCGATGGTGACGGGCTCCACAGGCCGATCGTTTGCGCCGATCGCGGCGCCCGCGATCGCGTCGAGGGTCTCCTCGCCGGCGACGAGTCGACCGAAGGCGGTGTACTGACCGTCCAGGAAGTTCGCGTCCGCGTGGCAGATGAAGAACTGGCTGCCAGCCGAGTTGGGGTCTTGGGCGCGCGCCATCGAGAGGATGCCTCGAGCGTGCGGGGTGTCGTTGAACTCAGCGTCGACGTTCCAGCCGGGCCCGCCCATTCCGGTCCCGTCCGGGCAGCCGCCCTGGATCATGAAGCCGGGGATCACTCGGTGAAAGATGGTCCCGTTGTAGAAGCCCTCGCTCGCCAGCTTCGTAAAGTTCTCGACGTGCTTCGGGGCCTTGTCCTCGAAGAACTCGACGGTCATGTCGCCAGCGGAGGTCTTCAGGGTGACTTGGGTGTTGCTCATTTTGATGCTCGTTTTTTTTTTGGGGGGGGGAGGTTGGGGTTGGACTAGTTGGACAGCAGGACGGTGGCGTTGT
>JAKVCE010000012.1 GCA_022447405.1 Planctomycetota bacterium
GAGCCTGGCGAAGAAGAGCAGGCTGAGTCAGGGGACCACACCGAGGCCGCCCTCGAAGAGGGAGCAGGTGAAGAGGAGCTCGGGGAGGAGGACTCTTTAGAGGACTCGGAGGGAGAGCTCGCGAGCGATGTTGAGCTCGATGAGGTGGAAGAGGAAGAAGAGGAGGAGTGGGAGGATGAAGAGGAGCTCGAAGAAGATGAGCTCGAAGAGGAAGAGTACGTAGAGGAGGACGAGGCAGAGCTCTCCGAGGACGAGGACGAGGATGAGTTCGAGGAGGGAGAGGACGAGGAGTTTGAGGAGGAGGAAGAGGAGGGCGTCTATGAGGACGCCGCCGAGCTTGAGGAGGACTCCGAGTACGAGGAGGAAGAGGAGCTTGAAGAGGACGAGGAGGATGAAGAAGAGGTCGTCGACGAGGGGGAGCTCGAAGAGGGAGACGACGAGGAGCTAGAGGAGGCCGCGGAGCTCGAGGAGGAGACGAGCCCCGAGCCGGCTCCTGCTGAGGCCTCAGAGGAGCAGGGCGACCTGTTCGAGCTGGGCGAGGAGGACGCCGAGGAGGAGTCTGAGGTCATCCTAGAGCCCCAGGCGAAGCCTGAGGGGGCCGAAGAGGAGCTCCTCCTGAAGGCCGCAGAGCTCTTCCTGGACCGCGACCGCGTCGCGGTCTCCCTCCTTCAGCGGCAGTTTCAGCTCGACTTCGAGGAGTCCTGCGCCGTCTTAGATGAGCTCCAGCAGAGAGGCCTCATCGGCCCCTATCTGGGAGGGAACCGTCGCGATATCCTCCTCACCCGTGAGGAGTGGCAGGAGCGCGTTGGCGGTGCCACCTGAGCCCGCGGCTCCAGAGAGCACCACCAAACCTTGAGTGATCCCAGCGTCGTCTCCCTCGTCCACCTTGGCTGCGCCAGGAATCTGATCGACTCGGAGCTGATCCTCGGGAGGCTCAGCGAGGAGGGCCTGATGATCTCAGGCGGACTCGAGGGGGCCGGGACGGTCGTCATCAACACATGCTCCTTCATCGGACCTGCGCGCGCGGAGTCTGAGGCCGCGATCAACGAGCAGCTCGAGCGCAAGGCGCGAGGAGACGTCGAGCGGGTCGTCGTGGCAGGCTGCCTGGTTCAGCGCTACCGCCGCGACCTCACCGAGTCCTTCCCTGCGGTGGACCTCTTCGCAGAGATCTCCGACTACCGCGGCCTGGCGAAGGCGATCGCTGACATGGCCACGGGCAAAGCCGCGCCCGCCTACCTTGAGGCTGGCGGGCTCAGGGCGCCTGAGCGCGACGCAGCGCGCCTCCTCGCGACGCCGCGCTCCTACGCGAACCTGCGCATCAGCCACGGCTGCGATCACGAGTGCTCCTTCTGCACCATCCCCTCGATCCGCGGCCCGCACCGCTCCAAGCGCCTCGTCGACCTCGTCTCTGAGGCGGAGGAGCTCGTCGGCTCCGGAGTGCGAGAGCTCGTCTTGGTCGCCGAGGACTCCACCGCCTGGGGGAGGGACATGGAGCTGGAGCTCCCGCAGCTCGTGGAGTCTCTCGCCGAGACCGATGGCGTCGAGCGCGTCCGCGTGATGTACGCCTACCCCAACAGGTTCCCTTGGGAGCTCACGACCCTCCTGCGAGAGCACCCGAACGTCGCGACCTATTTGGACATCCCGATTCAGCACGCCGCGACTCCTATGCTGCGCGCGATGCGCCGGGCAGGGAGCGGAGATGTCGTGAAGCGCACCCTCGCGCGCCTGCAAGAGGAGGTCCCGGACATCACGATCAGGACTACGCTGCTCATGGGCTTCCCTGGCGAGACGGACGCGGACGTCGAGGAGGTGATCCACTTGTTGAGGGAGCACAAGCTCTCTCGCGTGGGGGCCTTCACATACTCCCAAGAGGACGGCACCCATGCGGCGACGCTCGATGGCGCTGTCCCCTCGGATGTAGCCGAAGAGCGCCACGCAGCGGTCCTAGAGGCGCGTGACACCGTGCTCGAGGAGACGCAGGGGGCGCGCCTCGGCGAGCGCTTCGAGGTGATCGTGGACGAGGGCTCCGAGCGCACAGGCACCGCGGTCGCGCGCGCCGAGTGGGACGCGCCGGAGGTCGACCTCTTCGCCCGGATCGACGCTGAGGGCCTCAGCGCGGGAGACATCGTCGAGGTCGAGGCGGTGGGCCTGGATGATCACTGCAACCACGTCTGTGTGCTCGTGGAGGAGTCAGCGTGAGCGTCTTCTCTCACTGGCCCAACAGGATCACCGCGCTCCGCTTCCTGGGCGCCTTCTTCCTCTTCGGCCTCCTCACCGTCATCGGTGAAGAGGGGCCAGCGGGCAAGATGACCCTCATTCACGTCTCCTTCTGGGTCTTTGTCGTCGTAGCGGCGACAGACTTCCTCGACGGCTACCTCGCGCGGCGGGACAACCTGGTGAGCGCCTTCGGGCGCATCGCAGACCCCTTCGTGGACAAGGTCCTGATCCTCGGCACGCTGATCTTTCTCGCCGTCCTGCCATGGTCGAAGCCGTGGGTCCCCGCATGGGCCGTCGTGCTGATCCTCGCGAGAGAGTTCCTCGTGACAGGGATCCGCGGCTGGGTCGAGAGCCTGGGCCGTGACTTCGGAGCGGACATGCTCGGCAAGGTGAAGATGGTGCTGCAGAGCTTCGCGGTGGGATCCGTCCTGTTCGTGAACGCCTTCCCTTGGCCGGAGGCGCTCTTCCCTTATGTCTCGGGGCTCTCGCACGCGCTCATGTGGGGGACGATCGTGATCACCCTCCTCTCAGGCGCCTCATATGTGCAGAAGACCCGCACCCTCTTGAAGGAGCTAGACCCTTGAACAAGCTGCGCCTCGCGATCGTCTCTTGCTGCTTTCTCGGCTGCTCACCCTTCGCGCCTGGGACGGTCGGGACCCTCGGTGGGGTCGCGATCGCTTGGGCCCTGATCGGCACCGGGACTTGGTTCCCTGTCTGGGCGCTCCTGATCGCTGCCGCCCTCTATGCGCTAGGACGCCCGCTCGGAGACTGGGCTGAGCAGTACGCGGGGAAGAAGGACCCTGGAATCTACGTCATAGATGAGGTGATCGGTTATCTGGTCACGGTGCTCTGGATCGACGAGCCGAGCCTCATGACGTTGGTCGTCGCCTTCTTCGTTTTCCGCTTCTTCGACGTCCTGAAGCCGCCCTTGGCTCGGCGCGCCGAGTCTCTCCCTGGCGGAGACGGTATCCTGCTGGACGACGTGGTCGCCGGCTTGCATGGGCTCGTCCTCATGATCGTCGCGCGACTCGTCCTGCCCGACCTGGGCTGGTGATCGCTTGGCTAGAGGAAGCAACGAGAATGACATCCGCGTCGGTGGGATGAAGCTGGGGGCGCGCTTCGCGCTCACCACCTCCGCCGTCGTCGTGGTCTTCATGAGCCTCGCTGGCATCCTCCTGTACAACGCCGCGACCCAAGCGACGCAGAACGCGCGCTCCTCGGTGATCACCGAGTCCATGGAGCTCACCGCTAAGGAGGTGGACGGCGCTTGGAACCGTGGGGTTGACTGGGACAACTTGACCCCGGGTGAGATCACGCGCATGAAGGTCACCTACGGGGCCGACAAGGGCGAGGCAGACCTCTTCCTCTACAAGAGCGACCTCGAGGAGATCGATGACCGCTTCCTCCTGGTCCCGGCGGGGTCAGGGGATGAGAGCGAGGATCTCTTCCGCCTGATCGTCGGGGTGATCATCGTCGTGCTCATCGCGGTCGCGCTCGCCTCCTTCCTGGTCGCGAAGCAGGCGTCTCGGCCGCTGGAGAAGCTCGTCAATGACATCCGGCAGATCGCGCGAGGTGACTTCAACCACCGCACGAGGGTGAAGGCCGGCGGGGAGATCGCGCTCCTCGCGCGCACCGTCGACCGCATGGCCTCGAGCCTCGCGGAGGCGCAAGAGGCCGAGATCGAGCTGGAGATGAAGGAGCGCGAGATGGAGGTGGCGGACGAGGTCCGAGAGGCGCTCCTCCCGCAGGCCATGCCTGTCGTAAGAGGCTATGACATCGCCGGCGAACACCAGGGCTGCCCAGAGCCGGGCGGCGACTTCTACGACTTCGTGGAGACCACGGCTGGGGAGGTCGGGCTGCTCGTCTGCGGAGTGAGCGGGAAGGGCGTCCCTGGCGCGCTCGTAGGGGCGACGGCGCGGGCCTACCTGCGCACGGAGCTCGCGACCTGCGGCCCTGACATCGAGGGCGCCCTCAAGCGAGTGAACCGTCACCTCGCCGGTGATGTGGGGGAGGGCATGTTCGTCACGGCCCTCTACGCGCTCCTCCAGCCAGCGACCGGCCAGGTCCAGCTGGCCTGCGCAGGGCACAAGGTGCCTCTGATCCGACACGCTGCGTCAGACGGGAAGCTTCACAGGCATCACCCTGACGGCTTCGCCCTAGGCTTCGACGAGGGCCCGGTCTTCGATCAGGCCTTGCAGCTCACGAGCCTTCAGCTCGACCCAGGTGACAGGATCATCCTCATGAACACGGGGCCGGCTCAGGTCACGAACGAGGACGGCGAAGAGATCGGCGATCAGGGCCTCTACAAGCTGCTCATGAGCTACTCGTCCGAGAGCTCCGAGATGATGCTCGACGGCGTTCTGATGGGGCTTGAGAGCTTCGCAGGCGATGAGCCGTACCCGAACGACCTGTCCCTCATGACGATCCGCAGGGAGGCCTGAGCGTGGAGATCCGAGAGTTCCAGGAGAAGATCGAGGCGATCTATTTTGAGAGAGACTCGGCCCGCGGGCTCGCTGGCACGCACATGTGGTTCATGGAGGAGGTCGGAGAGCTGACGCGCGCCCTGCGTAGGGACCAGCGCGATGAGCTCGAGGGCGAGTTCGCTGACGTGTTCGCTTGGCTCTCCACCCTCGCGTCGATCGCGGAGATCGACCTCGAAGATGCGGTGCGAAGGAAGTACGAGGAGGGGTGCCCGCGGTGTGATGCCACGCCGTGCGCTTGCGGGTAGGGGCGTCGTGGGGCAGACCGGATCTCTCTTTCCGATCGAGGAGGAGGCGCAACCTAGCGAGCCTCTGAGCGGCGAGTTCGCGCACGTCGCGCTGAATCGTCCCCTCGATTGCGAGTTCACCTACGAGGTGCCGAGCGAGCTCTCGGCGGGCGCCGTGCCCGGCGCGCGGGTCGCTGTCCAGTTTGGCCCCAAGCGCGAGGTCGGCGTCGTGGTGGGTCGCGACACCACCTGTGACCTCCCCGCCGCGAAGATTCGCTCACTGCAGGCCGTTCTCGATGAGCGCCCGCTGCTCTCTGCAGAGCTCCTCACCCTCACCCGATGGATGGCGGATCGCTACGCCTGCTCGTGGGGAGAGGCGCTCTCGGCGGTCCTCCCGGCTGGGCTGAAGCGCGAGCGCTCTAGGCGCGTCATCCGCATGATCCGCGCTGGCGAGCCCGCCTCGGCGGAGGTGTTGAAGGAGCTCGCTCAGAAGAGCGAGAAGCAGCACCGACTGCTGCGCACCCTCTTGGAGATCGGCGGCTCTATTGAGCTCCGCGAGCTGACGCGGCGCTTGAACCTCTCAGACGCTCCCGCGCAGACGCTCGCGAAGAAGGGCCTCGTCATCATCGAGCGCGTCGAGGTCTCCAGCGACC
Source organism: Planctomycetota bacterium (assembly GCA_022447405.1). Lineage (GTDB taxonomy): Bacteria > Planctomycetota > UBA1135 > UBA1135 > JAKVCE01. The sequence continues at coordinate 5,578 of JAKVCE010000012.1, forward strand.
CCCTCGCGAGCGCCGAGGCAGACCGCGGGCGGCCAGAGCGCCTCACAGATGAGCAGTCGGCCTGCTTGGAGCAGATCCTCCCGTCCGTGGCGGCCCGCTCTGGTCAGACCTTCCTCCTGCGCGGCGTGACAGGCTCAGGGAAGACGGAGGTATACCTCCGCGCCATCGAGGCGGCGGTCGAGGCGGGGCAGAGCGCGATCGTCTTGGTGCCGGAGATCGCCCTCACACCTCAGACGGTCGGCTGGTTCCGCTCACGCTTCGGGGAGGTCGCCGTGCTCCACAGCCGGATGACCGATGCTCAGCGCCTCGACGCTTGGCTCAGCGTCTCCACAGGAGAGGTGAAGGTCGTCGTCGGAGCCCGCTCCGCCCTCTTCGCCCCCGTCGTAGACCTGGGCGTGATCGTCGTCGACGAGGAGCACGAGCCCTCTTTCAAGCAAGGCAGCGTCCCCAGGTACCACGCGAGGGACGTAGCGGTGGAGCGGGCGCGCCTCGAGGGCGCCGTCTGCATCCTCGGCTCCGCCACCCCTTCGCTCGAGTCTAGAGCGCGCGCGCTCTCCGGTGAGTTCGAGCGAATCGAACTCCCGAAGCGGGTGGGGGACAAGCCCATGCCCGAGGTCGAGGTCGTAGACATGCGCACGGAGCCGCGCACCAAGGCGGACTCAGGCATCTTCTCGGCGCGCTTGCGCGACCTCTTGGGCGCGTGTGTCGAGCGCGGTGAGCAGGCGATCCTCTTCTTGAACAGACGCGGCTTCGCGCCGGTCCTCTACTGCTCCTCCTGCAGGGAGGTCGTGCGCTGTGAGCAGTGCGACATGAGCCTCACTTGGCACCGGAAGATCGACCGCGCGGTCTGTCACTCGTGCTGTGAGGAACGCAAGCGCCCAGGCGTCTGCCCGTCTTGCACCTCTCCCGCGCTCCAATACCTCGGCAGCGGCTCAGAGCGAGTCGAACAGGCCCTGAGGGACCTGATGCCGAGCGCGAGGGTCGCGCGCATGGACTCAGACACCATGGTCCGTCGAGAGGACTACGAAGAGACCCTGGAGGCCTTCGGCAGGGGAGAGCTCGACGTGCTCGTCGGGACGCAGATGATCGCCAAGGGCCTCGACTTCCCTCGCGTGACCCTTGTGGGCATCGTGTCTGCGGACACGGCGCTGCACCTGCCGGACTTCCGCGCGGCCGAGCGCACCTTCCAGCTGCTCGCGCAGGTCGCCGGGCGGGCTGGTCGGTCCGACTTGGGCGGCCGCATCGTCGTCCAGACCGAGGCACCCAGCCACCCGGCCGTCACGCACGCGGCGGCTCATGACTACGACGCCTTCGCGGAGGCGGAGGACGGGGTCCGCGCGGCGCTCGGTTACCCGCCCCACGGCCGCCTCATCCGCGTCGTCTTTGAGAGCGAGGTAGAGCAGGCGGTCACCGAGGCTGCCGCGAGCATGGGCGCGGCCCTCAAGGAGACTCTCGAGGGCTCCGGCGCGATGGTCTTAGGCCCCGCGCTCGCGCCCTTCGCGCTCTTGAGAGGCCGTCACCGTCACCACCTGATGGTGAAGCTCCCTGACGAAGAGACCGTCCAGCGGGCCACTGAGGCGCTCAAGCGCCTCGCCGCTGCCGAGAGCTCCGTGGCCGTCAAGGTCGACGTAGACGCCGTCTCGATGCTCTAGGTCTAGATCCGCACGCCGTCCACGGCCTCGCGGAAGCGCATGAACAGGTGCGATGAGTCGAGGGGGCCCGGCGCCGCCTCGGGGTGATACTGGACGCTTGAGACGGGCAGGTCCTTATGGCGGATGCCCTCGACGGTCTGGTCGTTCAGGTTGATGTGCGTGAGCTCGAGGTGCTGGGGGAGGGTGTCTGCGCGCACCGCGAAGGAGTGGTTCTGAGAGGTGATCTCGACCCTCCCAGTGAGGATGTCGCGGACAGGGTGATTCGCGCCGTGGTGACCGAAGGGCATCTTCTCCGTCTTCGCGCCCAAGACGATCGAGAGGATCTGGTGTCCGAGGCAGATGCCGAAGATCGGGGTCTTGTCGATGAGGTCTGAGACCGCGTCGATAGCGCCTGTGACCGCCGCCGGGTCACCGGGGCCGTTGGAGAGGAAGACACCGTCCGGCTCCATCGCGAGGACCTCGTCAGCGGGCGTGTTCGCAGGGACCACGGTGAGGTCGAAGCCGGCGTGGACGAGGCTGCGCAGGATGTTTCGCTTCGCGCCGAAGTCGTAAGCGACGCAGCGCTTGCGCTCACCTTCGAAGGGGTTCACCAAGTCGGGGTAAGACTCGTGGTAGGCCTCGGTCCAAGAGTAAGGCGCGCTGCAGGTGACTGTGGAGGCGAGGTCTCGTCCGTCAGTCGAGGCGGCGGCGCGGGCCTTGGCTACGAGTGAGTCGTGGTCGCTGTCCGTCGTGGAGACGATGCAGCGCAGTGAGCCCTCGTCGCGGGTGATGCGGGTGAGCTTGCGCGTATCGACGCCGTCGATCGCGACGATGCCGTTCGCCTTGAGCCACTCAGGGAGCGGAGTGTTGCTCCGGAAGTTGGAGGAGACCGAGGACATCTCGCGCATGATGAGGGCTTCGGCCCACGCCTTGTCGCTCTCCGCGTCCTCTTCGGCGACGCCGTAGTTGCCGATCAGCGGGTAGGTCATGATCACGACCTGTCCCGAGTACGAGGGGTCCGTGAGGATCTCGTGATAGCCGCTCATGGCGGTGTTGAAGACGAGGTCTCCGGTCGCCTCTCCGTCCGCTCCTACGGAGCGGCCCTCAAAGACAGCGCCGTTCTCTACAGCGATCCATGCGGGTTTCACTCTGAGTCTCCTTCTTGTGTGTTTTCCGCGCAGCCGTTGATCAGCGCGGCTGTGTAGCCAGCCCCAAAGCCGTTGTCGATGTTGACGACGGTGACCCCCGATGCGCAGGAGTTGAGCATACCGAGCAGGGCGGCGATTCCACCAAAGGATGCGCCATACCCGACGGAAGTCGGGACAGCGATCACAGGGCGGGCGACGAGCCCACCTACGACGCTGGGGAGCGCACCCTCCATCCCAGCCACGACGACCAAGGCCCGGGCGCGCTGCAGGGTCTCTCCGTGAGCTAGGAGGCGGTGGAGGCCTGCGACGCCAGCGTCACGTATTTGGGCGACGCGCGCGCCCATGAACTGGGCGGTCACTGCGGCCTCCTCTGCGACCGCGCCGTCGGAGGTCCCTGCGGACACCACCGCGACGAGACCCTCGAGTGCTGGCTCCTCGGGGGTGCCCACGGTGACGGCGCGTGAGCGCTCATGGAAGACCGCGCCTTCGAGCTCGGCCTTCAAGAGGGCGACGCCCTCGTCGGTCGCGCGCGTCACGAGCAGGCGCTGGTGGTGTTCGAGGACAGAGCAGGAGATCTCCAAGAGCTCTTGGGGGGTCTTGCCTGCGCCGTAGACGACCTCTGGGCAGCCGCAGCGCGCCTCGCGCGCGGTGTCGATCGTCGAGTGTCCGAGGTCCAGCGTCGTCGGGAACGCAGAGAGCTTCGCCACCGCGTCCTCGACGCTCATCTGGCCGCCCTCGACCTGACTCAGGACTCCCCTAAGCTCCTCACGCTGCATCTTGTGTTGGACCTCTCCTTCTTCGCTCGCGGATCCGCGAGCCCGCCCATTGTAGCGAGAGAATCTCTGACGGTCAGATTTGACCGCTCAGCGAGGGCTGGCGTCCAAGCTCAAGTCTGCGAGCTCGCCAGCGCGCCAGCGCTCCCAGCCGAGGCCCGCGATCATGACGGCGTTGTCCGTGCACCACTCTGGGGCGGGGAAGTGGGCGCTGAGCCCTGCGCGGCTCGCGCGCTCCTGCATCACCTCACGCAGGCGGCGATTGCAGGCCACCCCGCCAGCGACCAGGATCCGCTCTAAGGAGTGCTCCTTGGCAGCGCGCAGGGTCTGGTCGACGAGGGAGTCGACGACGGCCTCTTCGAAGGAGGCCGCTACGTCTGCGCGGTCGAGGATGTCTTCAGGCGCAGGAGTCGCCGCGAGGGCGTCGCCGCCGCGGACGTGGTAGAGCACCGCGGTCTTCAGCCCGCTGAAGGAGAAGCCCACCGAGCCGTCCTTGGAGCGGTAGCGGGGGAAGGCGATCGCCTCAGGGTCACCCTCTGTGGCGAGGCGGGCGACCTCAGGGCCGCCGGGGTATCCAAGGCCGAGGATCCAGGCGACCTTGTCGAAGGCCTCACCTGCGGCGTCATCGAGGGTCTCAGCGATGGGCTCGAGCTCAAGGGGTGAGCGAGCGATGTAGAGCGAGGTGTGTCCGCCCGAGACGACGAGGGCCAGGCAGGGCCACGGGTCCTCATCGAGGGGCATGTTTGCGGCGTAGACGTGCGCCTCGATGTGATGGACGCCGACCAGCGGGACACCGCTCACAAAGGAGAGCCCCTTGGCGGTCGAGAGCCCGACGAGCAGTGAGCCGATCAAGCCGGGGCGCTGGGTCACTGCGATCGCATCGAGGTCTTCTAGCTTGAGCTCTGCGGCGGAGAGCGCGGAGTCCACCACGGGGAGGATCTTCTCGAGGTGGGAGCGCCCCGCGATCTCGGGGACCACGCCGCCATAGACCGCGTGCTGAGCTACTTGGCTGTGGATCTCTGAGGAGATCACGCGCTTACCGCTCTCCACCACCGCCGCCGCGGTCTCATCGCAAGAGGACTCGATGCCGAGGATGAGGTCGCCCATGTCGCTCAGCTGCCGCTCGGGCGCTCGCCGCGCATGAGCGTCACGGCTGCCTCGAGCTGGGGGTCTGTCGGGTCCTTAGGGAGGATCTCTTCAGCGCTCGAGTCCTCCCAAGCGAAGAGGGCTTGGAGCGCCTCCCTGGGGGGGTCGTAGCGGTTGATGTGTCGGTGGATCTCCCTCTTGGTCGCTGCCTCGACTTCGACGGTGATGTCTGGCCTGATCCCCCAAGGGCGCGCTTCGGTCCTGTCCAGGTCTCGGCCTGAGGGGGTCTGGTAGTAGCTGCTCGTGACCTTGGCGAGCGCGTCGGCTTCGATGAAGTGCCGGACGCTCTGTACGCGCGCCTTTCCATAGGTAGGGCTCCCGACGAGGACGGCGACGCGGTGATCCTGCAAGGCGCCAGCGAGCACCTCGCTTGAGCTCGCCGAGCCACCGTCCACTAAGACGACGAGGGGCAAGTCCAATAGGTCGCGCTCAGAGAGCGTGTCGCGCTCGTAGAGGACAGGCTCATCTCGACCGCGGGTCTTTGTGATCACGCCCCGAGGGATGAAGTGCTCTGCGATCTCGACCGCGGACTTCAAGATGCCGCCGGGGTTGCCGCGCAGGTCGAGGATCAGCCCCTGCATGCCTACCTCGCCGAGCGCTGTCAGGGCGAAGCCGAACTCTGCAGGGGTCTCCGTCGTGAAAGAGGTGATCGCTAGGTATGCGATCTTGAGCTCGTCGTCGACGAAGTGGGGGTGACGTACCGAGGGGTCCGTGCGCTCCTCTCGCGTCACTCGGACCTCCCTCTCCTCTCCGTCGAGTCCGACGATCCCGAGGGTCACCTCCGTGCCCTCCTCACCGAGGAAGGTGCCGCGCGCCTCACGCCGGTCGAGGCCTGCGAGCGACACGCCGTCCACTCTCACGATCAGGTCTCCCACACGGACTCCTGCCCGCTCAGCGGCGGACCCCTCGCAGGGGAAGAGGACTCGGATCGGACCGGGGTCCAGGCTGTTCATGAACACGATCCCGATGCCCGCGAAGGACCCGCGGGTCTCGCGCTTGAAGCCGTCGATCTCGTCGCTCGTGTGGTAGTAGCGGGAGTACTCGTCGAGGCTCTCGACCATGCTGCTCAGGGCGACGCGCACGAGGGCGTCGGGGTCGCTCTCCCCGACGTAGCGCTCGCTGACGAAGTCGCGCACCTCCCGGTAGTGAGCGATGTCGTCGTAGTCAGAGGACCAGCGCTCGAGGAGCTGGATCTCCCCCCCGACTGAGATCCAACCGATCGTAGCCAGAGAGCCCAGGGCTGCGCCCAAGACGAGCACCAAGGGGGCTCCAGGGCTTCCTCCCCGCGCGCTCATGAGAGGCCTTACGCGCCCAGCTCGGCGAGGGCCTCCTGGGCCTGCTCGTCGTTGGGTGCGACGCCGTGCCAGGCCGCCTTGTCCTCCATGAAGGAGACGCCTTTGCCGATCGTTGTGTGGCAGATGATGGCGCTGGGGCGGGTGGTCTCTTCCTTGGCGGCGCAAAGGGCGCCGTCGACCGCGTCGATGTCGTGGCCGTCGATGTCCACAGCGTGCCAGCCAAAGGCCGCGTACTTCTCGCGTAGATCGCGCACATCCATCACCTCGCGCATGACGCCGTCGATCTGGATGTTGTTGAAGTCGACCATGACGGTCAGGTTGGAGAGTCCGTAGTGGGCAGCTGCGGTAGCGGCCTCCCAGATCTGCCCTTCCTGGCTCTCGCCGTCGGAGGAGGCGACGTAGACGCGCGTCTCCCAGTTGTTCTGCTTCGCGGCGAGGGCCATCCCGGCGCCGACGGAGAGCCCGTTGCCGAGGCTGCCCGTGCTCATGTCGATGCCGAGGTCGAGGTTGCGGTGCGGGTGCCCCTGCAGCGGGGAGCCGAACTTGCGGAACTCAAGCAGCGACTCCGAGGGGAAGAGGCCCTTTTGCGCCAAGAGCGAATAGAGCCCGGCGCAGGTGTGCCCGTTGCCCAGGATGAAGCGGTCCCGCTCGGGGTCGTGTCGGTTCTCTGCGTTGAGGTTGAGGTGTGCGAGGAAGAGGGTCGACATGAAGTCGGCCATCCCCATCGGGCCGCCTGGGTGGCCGCAGGTGGCGGCGTTGGTCATGCGAACGGAGTCTTGGCGGACGGTGTTCGCTGCGGCGCGGATCTCGTCTCTCTGTTGGTCTGTGAGCGTCATGTGGTGATCCTCAGGAGTTCTTGGCTTCGACGAGTGCGCGGGCGCTGGCTGCGAGGCCAGGTCCGTCCAGGCCGTAGTGGCTGATGAGGTCCCAGGCATCTCCAGACTGGCCGAACTCGTCGTCCATCCCGCAGAAGGCCATGGGCACAGGTGCCCGGGTGGCGAGGACCTCTGCCACCGCGCTGCCGAGGCCGCCCCTGATCTGGTGCTCTTCAGCGGTCAGGACGCAGCCGCAGTCCCGCGCGGCCTCAGTGATGAGGTCTGCGTCGATCGGCTTGATGGAGGCCATCGCGATGACGCGCGCCTCGATCCCACTCTGCGCGAGCTCCTCCGCCGCAGCGAGAGCCATGCCGACTTCGATGCCACAGGCGATGATCGCGACGTCGCCACCGTCCCGGAGGACCGCGCCTTTTCCGAGCTCGAACTTGTAGTCCTCTCCGAAGACGACCGGGGTCGACGCGCGAGAGAGGCGCACGTAGAAGGGGCCTTCGTTCTCTGCAGCCGCTCGGATCGCGAGGCGCGCTTCGACGGCGTCTGCGGGGACGAGGACGCGCATGCCGGGGATCACGCGCATGAGCGTGATGTCCTCGAGCATCTGGTGTGACTTGCCGTCTTCGCCAACGGTGAGGCCTGCGTGCGTCGCAGCGACCTTCACGTTGAACTGCGGGACTGCGATCGACTGTCGGACCTGCTCCCACGCTTTGCCTGTGGCGAACATCGCGAAGGAGCTCGCGAAGACGGTCTTGCCCATCGAGGCGAGACCAGCAGCGATGCCCATCATGTTGGCCTCAGCCACCCCGCAGTTGAAGAAGCGCTCCGGGTACGCTTGGCCGAAGGCCTTTGTCTTGGTGGAGCCTGAGAGGTCTGCGTCCAAGACGCAGAGGTCGGGCATCTCTTCGCCGAGCTCAAGGAGGGCCTTGCCGTAGGCTTCTCTTGTCGCGGCTTTGATCGGGTCGCCTTGGTGGAGCGGAGCGAGTTCTCGGGCCATCGTCTGGAGCATGGGACCTGGGGGAAAGTGTGTTGCCTATTTGGTCGAGTCAGGAGACGCGAAAGTAGGGGTAGCCACCCCCGCCTTCTCCTGCTTCCAAGGACCGTTTTAGCGGTCTAAAGGGGGGCCTTCAATCGATGGCTGCCGTCCCTCTTTGAGTGGCGACGCGTCCTTGGAGGGCTCGCAGGTGTCCCCTCGGGAGGACGCCGCGCACAGACCCAGGGGTGAAACGGACGCAAACCATGCGACAGCACCTGCTTGGGGAGGTTTAGAAATCCATCAGATTGGCACGCGAGTCGCATGAGCTTGAGGGCCGGGGGCCTCCCTGGCTCAGCACATGGACCACAAGCATCTCTCAGACATGAAGCTCTCAGACCAACACCTCTCACTTCGCTCCCTCCTCTTCAGCTTGAGCTCCGCCTCCCTGGTGGTGCTCTTCGCAGGTCTCGCCCAGGCGCAGAGCCCGGGCGACGGTGACCCCGCGACGCTGCGAGCGGCCCGGATGGTCCTCGCGACGACGGACTCAGACATGGATGGACTGATCTCCAAGAGAGAGGCTGACGCCGCGGGGATCCCGGAGCGTGAGTTCGCTGCGCGAGATAAGGACAAGAGCGGCTCGTGGACTGGAGAAGAGTTCCTCCTCTACTACCACGGGCTCTTGAAGAACTCAGGCAAGCAGCCCGACAAGGCCTTCGACGACGAGGTGACTCGCATCGAGGCGGTCCGGCGAGCGCAAGAGGAGGAGCTGAGGCGCGCGCAGGAGCGGCTCCGTAAGCAGAAGGTGCGAGAGGAGGCCGCAGCCAAGGCCAAGGCCGCAGAGGAAGCGGCGAAGCAAGCGGCTGGTGCCGACGCAGGCGGTGAGACGGAGAGCATCGAGGAGAAGCTCAGGCGAGCTAGGGAGGCGCTGAAGGATCGCTCCAAGCGAGCTGGCTCAGACCGAGACGCCTATGAGCGCAAGGTCGGTGAGCTGAGTGAGCGCGCGCGCGGCGCGAACGATGGTACGAGCGACGCTGGTGAGACCGCAGAAGAGGACTGGGCGGTCAAGCTGCGTCGCGCCCGCGCCGCCCTGGAGCGTCGCGCGAAGGAGGGGCGCTGGAGCCGTGAGCAGTTGGAGGCGGCAGACCTGCGCCTCATCGAGCGAGCCCGCGCCGCAGAGCAGGGCGTCGACTTGACCCAGCTCCCCGCCCCTGTGCGCTCCAAGTATGAGCGCGCGCTCGTCGCTCTCTCGGAGCGCGCGCAGTCTGGCGGCTGGTCTCGTGAGAAGTACGAGGCCGAGCTCGCTGACCTCCTCGCGCGCGCCAAGGACGAGCTCGACAATGGACGCGCGGGCGACCCCACGGCAGGACCCTCAGCGGGGGAGCTGACGCAGGCACGCCGCACCTATGAGCGCGCCCTCGCGGCCCTGGATGAGCGCGCGAAGGCGGGCGGTTGGAGCCGCGAGCGGTACGAGGCTGAGCGCGAGGAGCTGGCCGAGCGCTTGAAGATCCAAGACTCGAGCGGCGATGCGGGCTCCTCAGAGCCGGCCGGTGACGAGACCTCAGAGGTGCGCGCGAAGGTTGAGAGGGCCCAGGACGCCCTCGATGAACGCGCTCGCCGCGCCGACATGGACCGAAAAGAGCACCAGCGGATCTCGGAGGAGCTCTACCGGCGCGCGCGCTCGAGCATGAACACCGAGCTCCTCTGCCTGCAGGAGGAGGACCCGCTGCGGACAAAGCATACGCGCGCCATGGAGGCGTTGATCCGTCGGGCCCAGAGCGCGGAGATGACCCGCGCGGCCTTCGAGTCAGAGCGTGATCAGCTCTTGCAGCGCGCGAGGCTCGCGATAGAGGCGCGGAACGCAGACGCGGAGGCCGGGCATGATGTGCCGAAGGCGAGCCAGGCGGACTTCGACGGCGCGAGCGACGCCCTCGTCGCTGCGATGAGGAGCGCCCCCGCTGACGTCCGCACGAAGTACGGCAGAGCGATGCTGGCGCTCATCGCGCGCGCACAGAAGGCCGAGATGAGCCGCGCTGCCTTCGAGCATGAGCGCGATCAGTTGATCGCTCGTGCCAAGCAGGAGGCCCTCGCTGGGGCGGCTTCGCAGGCTGATTTTGACGCAGCCGAGAAGAGCATGGGAGAGGTCGTCGCAGGGCAAGCGGGTGAACTACGCAGCAAGCACCAGCGCGCGATGAACGCGCTCATCTCCCGGGCGCAGGATGCGGGCATGTCTCGCGAGGCCTTCGAGCGTCAGCGCGATGAGCTCTTGAGCCGCGCGCGGCGCGAAGCTCGGGCAGGCGGCTGAGTCAGCGCGGTCCCTGCTGAGCGCTCGCGAGCGAGCGTCGATCAGGGGTAGCTTCCACCGAGGGCGTCGAAGCCCGCGATGATCGCTTCTCGCACGCTCGCGGCGTCCTGGTCTCGGCGCACCCGGAGGTTCAAGACGGGGATGCCGCGGTCCTTGCCGAGGGCAGAGCCCATGGAGCCCGAGAAGGCGTAGCCCTGGTCACCCAAGAGCGTCCAGCGGTCGTCAGCGGAGGCCGCGCCCCGCACGAATTGCATCCCGTAGGCGTCAGAGGGACCGTCTCCGTCCAGGAAGGGCCCAGCTAGGGCCGACTGAAGGACCACGACGAGGTCGGGTCGGAATCTCAGGACGTCATCCCAGAAGGCCTTCGTCTCCGGCTCAGAGAGCGGGCTCATGCCGTGGCGGGCTGAGGGCTTGAAGTCTTCAGAGGGGAAGTTGCGGTCGATGTCGACCTGGTTGGCGTTGCAGAAGAGCCCCCTCGCCGTCCCGTCGGGGTTGAGGTCTCTCAGCATGCGCACGGTCATGCGTCGCTTCGTAGAGGGCCTCCTGAAGAAGGACGAGAGCTCATCGGTGGGGCGCAAGGCCGGGGGTTCACCGTGGACGCCTCCGACGACGTAGATCTTGATGGGCCCCTCGCCGTGGTCCTCTACGAGGAGCGGCCGACCCTCTTTGGACTTACCGATGCTGCCCTTCGTGACGCGCACCTCAGCGACGTCCTGTTGTGAGACGAACTCTCGCAAAGCAGCCGAGACGGTCTCACTTCCCTCGCTCGTGGGGACGAGCAGGGGGACAACAGCGCCGCCCGCGAGGAACGCGAAGATCAGTACCCAGGGTCTCACTTGTCTCCTTCTCTCATGATTGAGCGGAGGCCCGTTCCACTGAGGTCCTGCGACCGCCCCCGCCTTAATGACTAGCTAAGCCGGAGAGAGGTCCGTGACCGGGCAGGAAAACCCGGAAGAGCCTCTCCCAACTCCGAGTGGAGTGGGGACGTAGCGGGGTCGAATTGGGGGACGGTGCCGGCGGTGTGTGGGATGACCGGCCATCCAGCTAGGTGATTGATGGCAGGTCTCTGACCTCCAGACTAGCCTTAGCTCGTCTCTTCCTTCTCCCTACCGCCGCTCGTCGTCATAAGCCCCCAAAAAACGAGGGGTTCCAAGCAAAACGCAATCACCTTTTATTTTGAAAGGTCGATCAAAAATGGCGTCATTACGCCCATTCTCGGCCCTCAGCAGACGCGGCGGTGCAGGAGAAGCATGAACTCTTGCACGTTGGCCTTGTCGCGCTTCATCAAGCCTGTCTCTGTCTCAGAGCGCACCCGTACAGTGGAGGTGGGGAGGTCCTCCGGCCCCTCGACCTCAATCGTGATCTTCGAGGGTCCACGCAGAAAGCCGCCCTCAAGGGTGCAATGCATCGTGGTGGACTCCTCATCAGCCGAGTCGAGCTTCCACGAGGAGAGGTCGTCTACTAGCTCCCTCGCGGCGCCAAACAGGTGCTCCTTCCGCATGGGGACACGGAGCGGCTGCAGGCGTTCGTTGGAGTGCCCCTCGTCGGTCTGAAACGACCCGGCCATCTCTTCTCGCAGCCTACTTGGCCGCGCGGGAGAGCTGACCCTTAACGCGCGCAGCGGCGTTCGCGTGGATCAGGTTCTTCTTAGCAGCCTTGTCGACCCGCTTCATGGCGTTCGGGAGGGCCTTTTTGGCAGCCTCGGGGCTCTCCGCGTTGAGGACGCCCTTGACGGCGGTCCGCATGGCGGTGGTGATCGCCTTGTTGTGGAGGCGACGGGCTTCGTCGCGCTTGACGACCTTGGTGGCTTGTTTGGTGTTGGGCATGGGTTACTTAAAGCTCTCCATCTTCTGGGCGACGTCTCGGTACGAGATGTCCACTTCGAATACCTGGGAATAGTAGGAGCGAGCCTCTTCGGTCTCGCCAGCCGCCTCCGCGATGGAGGCGAGATTATACAGGATCTCCTTGCCGCGGTCGTCAAGACGGGCCCCGTCTTGCAGGGCTTGCTTGAATTCCTTGCGGGCGAGGTCGCTGAAGCCCTTCGCGTGGAAGGCCTGGCCTAGGTAGAAACGGGCGTCACGCTCCGTGCGGGGGTCGCTCGTGACCTGCTGGAGCTCGGAGATCGCCTCGTCGTGGTCTCCTGAGCGCAGGAGCTTCTTGGCGAGCTCCAGGCGCAGGCCGGAGTCTCCTGGCCTGAAGGTGAGCAGGCTCTGGGCGAGGGAGATCTCGAAGGCCTTGAGCTCTGCCTCGACGGCGTTGGCGCGCTCGGAGTCTTCGAGCTTGTCCGCCTTGGCGATGCGCTTCTTGAGCACCTTCACCTTGAGCTGGCCGTGCTCATTGGCGAGGTCGAAGGAGTCGCGGCGGTACTCCATCGCGCGCTCAAGGAACTCGAGCGCGGCCTCATGATCACCGAGCTTTCGGTGGTGCTCTCCGATCTCTTTGAGCAGGTCGGGGTCTGACGCGCTCTCAGCGAGGCGACCCTCGAGCCGCTCGAGCTCTTTGCGCAGCTCGTCTTCGCTCTTGTGGATGCGTTGGCCCCGCTCGAGCGAGGCGGCCTCTTCCTTGTCCTTGATCTGCTCGCGGCTGTGTCCGACCGACTCGTAGCGTCCTTGAGAGAGGGCCGTCTCTGCCGCGAGGTCTTTGCGGGCCTTGATGGCGTCTTGGTCACGCGGATCGATCTCGAGCGCGCGCTCATAGAACTCGAGCGCTCTCATGTGATCGCCCGTGCGATACATCATCGCGCCAGCGCGCCGCAGGCCCTCGCTGTTCTTCGGCGCGATCTCTGCGATGAACTCATAGACCGCGCACGCGGAGTGGAAGTGCTCAGCGTTCTCGCAGCACTCTCCCAAGAGCAAGTTCGCCGTAACGTCCAGGGGGTTTCCGGCGAGGTACTTCTCCAGGCTCTTGATCGCCGAGTCCCAGCGCTTGGCCTTTGCCATGGTCTTCGCCGCCGCCAGCGGGCCAGCCCCGCCGATCTTGGCGAAGAGCTTCCCGCCCTTTTTATGCTCGGAGCGCAGCTTCAAAGCCTTGCGCAGGCCGGCTCGCGCCTCACCT
>JAKVCE010000120.1 GCA_022447405.1 Planctomycetota bacterium
CGCACCGCTGAAGAGGGGTCGCTCTTCGCCAAGAGGGCTTCGTGCAGCGCGATCCCGAAGTCCCGCGCTGCCCCGTCCGGCACTGGCCAATGGGTCGCGATCACGTTGCGTGTGCCGGACGCGAGGAAGGCGCTTGAGAAGCCCAAGACTCCCTCTCCATCTAGCACCTGCCCACCAGCGCTCTCACACCCCATCAAGACAACGAGCTCTCTCGCCCCGAGCTCAGCGGGCAAGTCGACTACGCCTAGCGCCTCACCTCTCGCGAGCTCCCAGGCTGGACCAGGCCCTGTCTCGGTCTCGACCCACATGACGTGGGTCGCTACGTGGAGGCAGGCGTCACCCTCGAGCGCAGTCACCATCGCAGCTCGGGTCATACCCTCACCGATGATGAGCTCAGACGGGCGACGCTCATGGATCTTGTTCAGTTCGTCGACGGCCTCAGTCAGCCTAGGCCCTCCGTCGAGGCCCTCGGGCGCGCCGGCGAGGATCCAACGCGCGTCGTGGAGCGAGGATGAGCCGGGGCGCAGGTCGGGGATCCCAGGGAGCGTCCTCAAGGTCGCAGCTTGGCTGAGGAAGAGCGGGCTCGAAGAGTCGGCGCGCGGGATCCGCAGCGCGCCCGCCGGGAGCGACGCGAGGGGACCGTGCGTGAAGAGCGAGAGGCTCCCACCTGTCGAGCTCTTGAGGCGCTCGAGGAGCGCGCTCGGAAAGAGGCTCACTGTGAGCTCGAGCCCGATGCTCTCGGAGGTGGCTGCGCTCTCATCTCTGAGCGCCTGTGTCAGTTGGCTGACCGCGCGCTGGATCGTGCGCCTGCCGTGAGGGATCAAGAGGGAGTCCGTTTGGCCCGCTGGACCCACCCAGACCGCCACCCCCTCGTCGGGACCTAGGGCCCACGTCAGCAATCCAAGCTGTGTGTCCTCCGCCCAGTGCAGGATGTCCGTCTCTTGGAGACCGCGCGATCCTCCTCGGAGGCTCCGGGACTGGAGCTCCTCGATCGCGCGGGCCGCGAGCAGCGGGCGCTCAAGCTGGAGGTATGTGCGCGCGAGGAGCTGGACCGCGTGCAAGCCTAGGGCTTCGCCGCCGAGGCTCGCGGTCTCTCCGGCTGTGGACCGCGGCGCGAGGCCTCGATCGAGGGCGAGGGCGCGGCGGACAGCGCGCTCGAGGTCGGCGCGGGCGCGCTCGTGTCGGCCAGCGCGGTGGTGATGTTCACCTGAGTAGATCTCTGCGATCCCCAAAAGCTCGGGAGGCAGCGACGAGATCCAAGCTGGGTTCAAGAGGGTGGAGAGCTCCTGGAGGGTGCGCTCGCGCTCGCGACCCTCGACCACCTCGAGCGTCTGCAGCCCCAGGTATGCGCGCAGTAAGCGTGAGCGGTCCGTGTATGTGATGCCGCTCTCTAAGAGCGCCCTCGCGCGCTCCAGCTCACCCGCGCGAATGAGGACCGTGGCCTCAAGGTCTCGCGCCTGGTCTCGGAGCCTCTGTGAGCTGAACGGGTCCGCACCTGCTGAGGAGCGTCGGTCATGGAGCGCCTCCTTGTAGAAGGAGAGCGCGCGCTCTGGGTGGTCCTCGTCGACGAGCCAAGTGACCGTCTCCTGCGCCCATGCCCACCACTCCTCAAGCTCAGTGCGCTCTGGGTCTCGGGCGAGCGCTCCCCACTCTCGGAGCAGGCGCTCCCGCTCCAAGCCTAGGCCCGCGCGGTCCGCCGCGCGCACGAGGCAGCGCAGGAAGAGCGACTCATAGAGGGAGTCACCGATCTGCCGAGAGAGCTGCAGCCCGCGCCAGGCGTGAGCGCGCGCCTCGCCGAGCTCGCTGCTCTCGAGGAGCGCGCGCGCTGAGACCTCTAAGGCTTCGATCTCTTGCTCGAAGAACCCGACGCGTCCGTAGGTCAGCGCCGCGCTCCCTGCGAGGGTGGCAGCCAGCGTCGCGTCGTTGGGACCTTCGCTCCTCAAGAGGAGCTCTGCTCGGATGCGTCGAGCGTAGGCGGCGGGCAAGGGGTCTTGGAGCTCGTCGAGCTCCTCCGTGAGGGCTTCTAAGGCGCGCATCAAGTCTGCGCGGTCAAAGCTCGGATCTTCGCTGTAGGCGTCGAGGGCTTCTTCGAGTTGGTCGATCCCCGCCCCCGCGAGCATCGCCTGGAGGTTGTTCAAGGAGGTCAGGTGTCGAGTGACGCGCGGCGCGTCCTCACGGCCGCAAGCCTCGCTGAGCTCTCCCGCGAGCGCGCGCAGGGCGGAGCGATCTACGGCCTCTCCGCGATGCAATCTGCGCAGGTCGTCACGCAGGGCCCGCAGCTCGTCAGCGCACGAGCGCCCTCCGCCCTGCGCTGGCGCTGGCGCTGCGGCGGGCGGTGTGCTCTCGGCAGCTCCACGCGCAGATTGCTCCGGGAGACTGCCGATGGCCGCGCTGACGACGAGCAGGCTTCCAGCGCAGATCAAGAACGCGGTCTCAAGAGAGAGGTCTCGCCTCGGTCTGAGTGCCGCCTCGGAGTCGCCGCGCATCATCGCGCGAGGTCAGTCAGCGGGAGTGACTGCCAGGAAGCGCTCTGCCTCGTAGAGGTTGCACTTCTGCCTGTCCACGAGGTCTCTCGCGAGCGCGCGCGCGTCCGCGACAAAGTTGTTCTCGTGGAGGTGTCGCACTGCTGAGACGCCGCCGCCTTTGTGGAGGATGGCCTGCTCGAGCCCGGGGTTGTGTACGACGTTGAAGTTCGCCTCTCCGAGCCTTCGGGGAGTGCCGTCTAGCTCGCTGACAGACCAAGCCTCCCAAGAATAGCGACCGGTCGGGAGCGGCCCTGCGAGATGGAGGGAGGGCTCTCTGCTGGTGATGTGGTAGAGCAGCATGCGCTCTTCAGGGTCAACGAGCGCGGAGCTATGCCCTTGGTAGACGTAGACGTCGTAGCGCGCGTTTCCGCTCTCTGGCCGCACCTCAAAGACGACGTCGCTGAGCCTCGGCAGGCCAGGGAGGTCCTTGGAGCGGGCGAGGACGAGGTCCTTCGGGGAGACGAGGCGCTGTGAGGTGTTCCCGCGCATCACCGCCGGGCTGGGGAATCCGTTCGAGTCCTTGCCGAGCACGGAGGATGGCCACCCGCTCAGCATGAGGACGGCGAGCAGCGACGCGGCGACGAGGAAGGGGACGTGACGGAGCCCTGCACGGGGCGTCGGGCGGGGACCGCGCGCGAGCCGCATCTCACGAGAGCTCCTCGGGCGGGGTGCGGGGGTCGGGGTGGCCTCAGGCATGGGGCTGTCGACGACGATCAGCGGGCTCGGCGGACGGTCAGCGAGCTTGCTCACGAGGGCTGCGCACTCGGCGCAGCTGCGCAGGTGATCCGCGATATCGACCTGTCGGGCGATCTCGAGGCCTGTCGGCTCGACCTGTTGTCCGTAATCGAAGAGATCCTCCGCGCTGGGACAGTCGCTCTCTCTCGAGGGCGCTCCCTCAAGGCTCTGCGAGGGCTCCGTGAGCCAAGCCTCTGCGAGCTGGAGCCTGTGCAGCTGAACTCGAGCGGCGGGGTCTCCTTTGAGCAGAGCGAGCTCTGCTTCGTCGAGCTCGTCAAAGCGCAGCAAGCGCTCGACGATCTGAGAAGAGAGGACCTCTTCGTCCGGGGGCGTGGGGTCAGGCTGTTCCATCTGGGCGCAGAGTCAGCCCGCGAGGCCGACCCCTCCTTTCAACGGGTTGTTGTTGATGAGCAGTCTTCGCAGCGAGCGCTTCGCTCCGTTCAACCTGTACTTGGTCGTCTCGAGCGTGAGAGAGAGGCGAGAGGACACCTCGCGCAGGCTCAGCTCGTGGAGGTACCGGAGCTCGATGAGGTTCCTCTCCTGGGGGTCCAAGCGGGTCAGCGCCTCGCGCACCTCGCCGGCGATCTCGGCGTCCGCCGCGACCTCAAGGGGGCCGGGGTCTTCGGCGTCCTGCTCCGGGACAGCCTCCTGAGGGAGCCTGCTGCCCGGCGCTTGGCGGGCTTTGAGACGGCGCTGCAGGTCTACGCAGCGGCACCAAGCGACCCTGTAGAGCCAGGTCCCAAGGGCGCCCCGCTCAGGGTCGAAGTGGTCTCCATCGAGGCGCTCGAGGGAGTACTTCAGGAGCTCCTGGAGGAGGTCGTCACGCTCCAGGTCTCTGCCTGCGAATTGGCTGATGCAGTGGTGGAGCAGGGGCGAATAGCGCTCTAGGAAGACCTCCATGGCCTTGGGATCGCGCGCTTGGAGCCCGCTGACAAGCTCCACCTCTTCCATTGTCTTCTCGGATTTCATGGGGATCATGGGGCGCGGAGATCACCCCCGTGCATGGCTTCTTTTCGGCCCGGAATCCCCCCAGCGACCCCCCATGAGCGAGTTCGAGGCTCGGTGTCCCTATCTCGCTCCAGAGACATAGGGCCTAAAGGCTGAAAGGCGGTCAACTTCGTGCTGGTTTCCCATTACTTTCCTATTCAAAATAGGGATCCCGACGGTGAAAGGGCCCTCAGGGGGCTCCCAGCACGGGTGTAGAGGTCGCTAGAGGGCGCGTATTATGATCCCTGGCCTCCGCCTCCCCATCAGCGCACCATCGAAGCGCCCCTAGGCACCAGAACACTCAACACAGAACACCATGACCGCCGTCATCGTCAGCGCCTGCCGAACGCCCATTGGGACCTTTCAGGGGGGGTTGAGCTCCCTCAGCGCGCCAGAGCTGGGTGCCCTCGCTGTCCGTGAGGCCGTCGAGAGGGCCGGCGTCGAGGCGACCCAAGTTGAGGAGTGCCTGATGGGCAACGTCCTCCAAGCCGGTCTGGGGCAGAACCCTGCACGGCAAGCTGCTCGTGGGGCGGGGCTCCCGGACGCGATCGGTTCGACCACGATCAACAAGGTCTGTGGCTCAGGGCTGAAGAGCGTGATGCTCGCAGCCCAGGCGATCAAGGCTGGCGACCACCGCTGCATCGTCGCTGGCGGGATGGAGAGCATGACCCGCTCCCCCTATATCGTCCCCCAGGCTCGCGATGGGGTCCGGCTCGGACACGGCGAGCTCATCGACTCGATGGTCGGTGACGGGCTCTGGGACGTCTACAACGACTTCCACATGGGCATCACGGCTGAGATGGTCGCAGAGGAGCATGACGTCTCTCGCGAAGCTCAGGACGCCTTCGCAGCTGAGAGCCACCGGCGCGCCACCGACGCGACCAGCGCTGGCCGCTTCGACGCTGAGAAGTTCACCGTCAACGTCCCACAGCGGCGGGGCGACGCCCTCGAGTTCACCACGGACGAGAACATCCGCGAGGGGATGACAGCGGAGTCGATCGCTGGGATGCGCCCGGCGTTCAAGAAGGACGGCTCGGTCACCGCAGCGAACGCCTCTTCAATCAACGACGGCGCCGCCGCGCTCGTCGTGATGAGCGAGGAGATGGCCGCCGACCTCGGGAAGACCCCGCTCGCTCGCATTACGGCCTACGCGACGGGCGGGTGCGCGCCGGAGTGGGTGATGATGGCGCCCGAGCACTCGATACAAAAGTGCGCAGGGATGCTCGGGATGGACCCAAGCGACTTCGAACTTCATGAGATCAATGAGGCGTTCAGCGCCGCCGCCCTCGCCCTCACGCGGAGGCTCTCGCTCGACGCGGAGAAGGTCAACGTGAACGGCGGCGCGGTCGCGCTCGGTCACCCGATCGGCGCGTCAGGCGCGCGCGTCCTCGTCACCTTGCTGCACGCGATGCAGCAGCGCGACGCCAGCACCGGGATGGCCTCCCTGTGCCTCGGCGGAGGGAACGCGGTCTCACTAGCCGTGGAGAGGATCTAGTCTTGTCAGCCTCCATCCACGAGAAGGTCAGCGTCGTCGGCGCGGGGACCATGGGGAACGGGATCGCGCAGGTGTTCGCGATGAACGGCAGCGCCGTCGCGCTCATCGACCTCGACGCGGACGCGCTCGCTCGCGGCATCGCGACGATCGAGAAGAACCTCGCGCGGGTCGTCAAGAAGGGCGGGCTCAGCGAAGAGGACGCGGCGGCCTCGCTCGCTCGCATCACGACCGGTGACTCTCTCTCGCTCGCCGCGGACTGCGGGCTCGTCGTCGAGGCCGTCGTCGAGAAGAGCGAGGTGAAGGGCGCCGTGTTCAGCGAGCTAGACGAGCTCTGCGCCCCTGGCGCGATCCTCGCGTCGAACACCTCATCCATCTCCATCACAGAGATCGCCGCGAACACGAAGCGGCCTGACAAGGTGATCGGGATGCACTTCATGAACCCTGTGCCGGTGATGAAGCTCGTTGAGGTCATCCGCGGCAAAGAGACCAGCGATGAGACGACCGCGCTCGTGGTGTCTTGCTCTGAGGAGATCGGGAAGATCCCCGTCGAGGTGAATGACTCACCTGGCTTCGTCTCGAACCGCGTGCTCATGCCCATGATCAACGAGGCCGCGCACTGCCTCTCCGAGGGCGTCTCCAGCCCAGAGGGGGTGGACGCGGTGATGAAGATCGGGATGGCGCACCCCATGGGCCCGCTCACGCTCGCGGACCTCATCGGGCTGGACGTCTGCGTGGACATCCTCGAGGTGCTGCGCGCCGGTTTGGGAGACGACAAGTACGCCCCGAGCCCTGCGCTCATAGAGAGGGTCAAAGCGGGGCACCTCGGTAGGAAGAGCGGGAAGGGCTTCTACGACTACGAATAGTCGAGGCACAGGATGGACTTCGAACTAAATGAAGAGCTCGCGATGGTGCGCGACATGGCGCGAGACTTCGCGACAGGTGAGCTCGAGCCGCGCGCGAAGCGTCACGACGAGCAGGGACACATCGACGAGGAGGTCTTCGGTCTCATCGGAGAGCTCGGCCTCTGGGGTCTCACCATCCCGGAAGAGTTCGGCGGCGTGGGT
>JAKVCE010000121.1 GCA_022447405.1 Planctomycetota bacterium
TGCGATGTCTCATGAGCCTCATCGTCGCTTCCATCCTACACTCATGACATGCCGCGGATCTCTGAACTCGACCCATCAGGCTGGATGCCTCCTGAGGGAGACCTCGAGCGCCTCCTCTCACCCTGTCTCATCGTCCACCTCGACCGGGCGCGCGAGAACATCAGGCGAGTCCTAGCGCTCCTCGGCGGGGACGCAGAGCGCTGGCGCCCGCACGTGAAGACGACCAAGATCCCCGAGGTCTGGCGTGAGCTCCTCGCCGCTGGCGTTCGGCAGTTCAAGTGCGCGACGACCCGAGAGGCGGACGTGCTCGGCGCGACCCTCACGAGCGAGGGCGTAGAGGGGGGCGACGTCCTCGTCGCCTATCCGCACGTCGGCCCGGCGCTCACCCAGCTGGGACAGATCGCAGCGCGACACGAGGGCACGCGCTACTCCGTCCTCTGCGAGGACCCCGCGCTCCTCGACTGCATCCCAGAGTCGCTCGGTGTGTTCATCGACCTCAACCCAGGCATGAACCGGACGGGCGTCCCGATGTCAGACACCGCGCGAGTCATCGAGCTCGCCGCAGCAGCCGGCGAGCGTCTCCGCGGGCTCCACTTCTACGACGGGCACCAGCACGAGCCCGACCTCGAGCAGAGGGCGCGCGCGATCCACGCTGGATACGACGAGCTGCTCCAGCTCCGAGAGCTCGTCCTCGCGTCAGGCGCAGCTGTCCCAGAGCTCATCACGAGCGGCACGCCCGCCTTGCTCCACGCCGCGAGCTACGCGCCCCTCTCCGAGCTCGACGGGACCCTCCACCGCGTCTCTCCCGGCACCGTCGTCTTCCACGACCAGCGCTCCGAAGAGGAGAACCCCGGCCTCGACCTCTCGCCCGCCGCGACCGTGCTCACGCGGGTCGTGAGCCACCCGACGAGCGACCTCGCCACCTGTGACGCGGGCTCCAAAGCCGTCGCCGCAGAGGCCGGCGACCCGGTCGCGGTGATCCTGGGTCATCCGGACTGGGAGGCGACGCAGCCCAACGAGGAGCACCTCCCCATCCGCGTTGCTGGTGAGCTCCCCCCGCGCGGCACAGCGCTCTTGCTCGTCCCGCGGCACGTCTGCCCCACGGTCAACCTAGCGGAGCGCGCCGTGCTCATGGACGGAGCGGCGCTCGTCGGCGTGGTGGACGTCGCGGCGCGAGCCCACGAGGTCCTCCTCGATTGAGCCTCAGTCTCTCCCTGCGGCCCAGATCACAGCGTCACGGATGAAGTGCTGGATGCTCCGCGTGTCCTCTGGGTGCGGAGAGAAGGCGACCGCCCGCCCCTCCCCAAAGCGTCCGCGGATGAGCGCCGGCGTCCCGGGCATGACGCCCTTAGAGGTGCCATTGTCTGCGACCTCTCCGCGATAGAGGGCGAGGGTCTCGTAATCGGGGATCTCGTCGCGCTTGCCGGGAGCGTAGATCGGACCGTTCGCGTACTTCACGTCGAAGCTCGGGTCCATGTCTCCGAAGAGGCCGAGCCCAGCTGCGGTGAGTTCGATCTCGAGCTCCGCCCTGCCGCGGCGCCAGTTCCCGTTCTTCGTGTCGACCGTCCTCGCGTCGAGGATCGCGAGGGACCAGGAGTAGTTGCAGGCCGCGAGGTAGCCGCCGGCGCAGACGCCTAGGTAGCCGCCGCCGTCTCGGATGAACTCGATCTCCTTCGCGCGGCCGGACTCTCCCAGAGAGTCCGCCTGGCCACTCCCGGACCCGCCGGGGTGGAGGACCACGTCGAACTGCGAGAGCATCCCGGCGTTGACGTCGACCGAGCAGAGCCGGCGCGTCTCGACCCGGTCGTACTCAGAGAGGACTCGCTCGAGATCGCTCGCGCCGCCGACGGAGGCGCCGAGGTCGTCATAGATCGCGACCCGCACTCTGTCCCCTGTGATCCGCGGGTCGATGAGGACGTCCGGGCTGCAAGGCTCCATCCCGAGCTCGGTGAGGAAGGTGTGCACCATCAGCCGGTGCTGCCTGGCGCGGTAGGAGACGCTGTAGCGGCGCTCCTTCCCGTCAGGGAGCGGGTACTTGCCGTAGGTCGTCTCGAGGATCATCGAGGGCACCCTGGCGTTCTCCCAGGCGGCGCGCGCGAAGCTCGACTCGATCGGGTTCCGCAGCAGGGTGAACTTGCGGTCCTCCTCCTCGATCGTCTCATCGACCGCGGCGATCATCTTCTGGGCCAGCTCGATGGCCCGCTCATCCACGCAGGAGATGATGGAGCTGCCGACAGAGCCTGAGTTGATGCGCCGGAACGCGAAGCCCTCGTGGATGTCCAAGACCCAGTCCGGCTGCACCTCCTCGAAGAGCGCCCAGAGGTCTGTCGCGACCCCCTCTAGCACCTCTCCCCTTGTCGGGAAGTGCCTGTTCAAGTTGCCGATGGGCTCCTCGAGGCCCGGGATGAGGCGCTGGTTCGCCGCGAGCGCGGGCGGGTTCATGCGCGGCGCGACGACGATGCGCCCGCGCTGCACGGTCCAGCTCGCGATGGCCTCTGCGGCGGCAGCGCCAGCGGGCTCGTTCCCGTGCATGCCACCGGTGATAAGAATCGTCGGCCCGTCCTCAGGGCCGCGGTGGTCATACCACGGGGTCTCGAAGGGCGTGCCCTCACCGAGGAGTCCTTGGGGACCGATGCCCTCAGACCGAGTCGTAGCGCACTGGACCTGCGCGAGGACGACGAAGAAGAGGGATGTGAAGACAGCGCTCTCTCTCAGCATTTTCATGGCCCGAATTCTAGACCAGGGTCGTGTGCTCCTCGCGAGAGAGGCACAGATCCTTGCAGTGAGGGCGCTGATCCGTTGCTTTGTGTCCATGCGACGCTCCTACGCCTTCGTCTTGGCGCTCTCCATCACAGCCCTCCTAGAGAGCTGCGCCACCCCAGAGATCGGTCCCGCGAGCCTGCGCGTGCTCTCTTGGAACATCCATCACGGCGAGGGGCTCGACAACGAGTACGACCTGCAGCGAATCGCGGGGGTCATCTCCTCGGTCGACCCAGACGTCGTCTGTCTCCAAGAGGTCGACCGCCGCACGATCCGCTCCGGCGGGATCGATCAGGCTGTCGAGCTCGCCTACCTCCTCGACATGGAGCCGGTCTTCAACCGCTGCATCGACTACCAAGGCGGCGAGTACGGCGACGCGATCCTCTCCAAGCTCAACATCAGAGACGTACAGCGGCTCAGCCTGCCAGGTGATCGTGAGCCGCGCGGCGTCGTCGGGGTCGTCGTCGCGCCGGGCAATGACCCTGTGCTCGTCTGCTCCACGCACTTTGACCACGGCCGCGACAACCCCTCGCGAGTCGTGGAGGCGCGGCTCGTCGCAGACTTCGCCAAGCAGTCTCCCCTCCCGATCATCCTCGCTGGCGACCTGAACGCGCTGCCAGGGAGTGAGGTCCTCAGCATCCTCGACGAGGTCTTCACGATCCCCGGTGATCCCGCGCCCACCTTCCCCGCGGAGCTACCCCAGCGGCGCATTGACTATGTGATGTGGAGCCACTTCCCCGGCTGGCAGCTCGTGGACACGCGCGTGATCTCAGAGCCCCTCGCCTCGGACCACAGACCGGTCCTCGCCGTCTTCGAGCGAGCGAACCGCTAGAATCTTGGGCGGCACCTCCTGCCGCTCACCATGATCTCCCGCACCTGGATGTTGGTCCCCCTCTTAGGGGGCGCGCTCGCCTTCGCGCAAGACGGAGGGGAGAGCTCCAAGGAGCCGATCTGGCGCCGCGCGATGAAGGCGGCGGAGCGCAGCATCGAGCGTGGAGACAAGGCCGGGGCGCGCGGGCACCTCGTTGAGGCCCTGCGCTGGAAGCCTGGTCGCTCGACCGAGGGGCTGCTCCTTGAGCGGCTCATCGAGACCGCGCCTGATGACGAGGTCGCGACCCTCTGGGCCATGCGCGGCCTCGAGCACGTGATGGACGCCAAGGGCCGCGGGCGCGCTCCGGAGGTCACGACAGACGCGCTCGCCGAGCTCGCCGACCCTGCGCGCGCCGCCTACCAGGCGCGCGTCGCAGCGCTCACGGAGCTCGCCCGGCTCCGAGACACCGCCCGCCGAGGCTCACGGCGCGACTTCGCGCAGCTGCTCTTGGTCGAGTGGGCAGCCGAGACCGCCCGGCTCCTCTTGAGCAACGCGCCCGCGCTGCACGAGAGCTTTGGACCAGACATCGAACAAGACCTGCGCCCCTTCCCTGCCAGCGAGCGGGACCTCGCGAAGCACGTCATCGAGGCCGTCTCGAAGGTCGCGCGCGCGGCGCTCTCCAAGGGAGACCTCGAAGACGCGATCCGCGCCGGCAGGATCCTCGTGGGCTTGAACGCGCAGGCGAACACGAAGGACCTGCGCGGCGAGGTCCCGATCTCGCTCGCCGGCGTGGGCGAGCTCGGACGAGACACCGTCGCGAACGCGCGCCGACGCCTGAACGCCAAGCGCGGCGAGCCCTTCACCCTCGAAGAGCTCGAGATGATGACGGAGACAGAGAAGGCTGAGTTCGAAGACACCTATACGGAGTTCGGCTTCCCCGCCGTCGCGATCTCGCCGACGGGCAAGTACCGCATCGAGACCTCCTGCGGCTACGAGACCCTCCTGGGCGTGACGGACACCGTCGAGCTACACCACGACCGACTGGCTGGCTGGTTCGGTCAGGACCCCTTCGAGGGGCGGCAGGGGCTCGTGCGCATCATCCCCGACATCAACGGGCTCGAAGCCGAGGGTGGCACGCGCTGGTGGGCCGGCGGCTTCCAGGCCGGTGACACGACCGTGATCCGCTTCGCCTTCGGCGACATCGAGGGGCTCGGCCGCACGCTGACCCACGAGCTCACCCACCGCTTCGACGGCGCGATCTACCGCGGCATGCCTGGCTGGAGCGTCGAGGGGCGCGCCTCATGGACCGGCGCGGCCTACGGCTGGTCCGGCGACACGGAGTTCGTTGAGGACTTCGCGACGGGCGGCTCGATGCATGACGCGCTGGTCCGGGGCTACATGGGCGAGCGCAAGCTGAAGGAGATCCTCGACGGGAAGAACGAGCGCTACCGCGACAACTACACCTTCGGCTACGCGATGTGGGTCTTCGTCAACAGCTGGGAGATCCGTGGGAAGCGCGTGTTCGAGCCCATGGTCGAGGAGTGGATGATCGGGTGCGCGAAGCCCAAGCAGCCGCTGGACTGGTTCACGACCTGCTTCATCGACGGCAAGGACGGACGACCCGCAGACTTCGAGGCCTTCCACAAGGAGTGGAACGAGTACCTCGACGGCTGGTGGAGCGACCCCCCGGACAAGCTCCCGGCTGACTGGGTGGCGGAGCGCTACACCTCGGACAACGGCGGCGGACCTGGCTCACCCCTCGTCTACGACCGCGAGACCTGGCCCTGGTCGCTGGGTCGCGCAGAGCCGCTCTTCGGTCAGCACCACGCGCGAGACGCTGGACACCTGCTCGCCGACCTCGGTCATGAGCAGGACGCGGTCGCGGCCTTCCTCTGGTCGATGATCGTCGACCCCAGGACGCCCGAGCGTGACCAGCGCCTGCTCGAGGTCCTCGAGGAGATGGGGAGCGAAGACGAGGCCTGGCTCATGCAGAGGCGCTACGGCGAGGCCGCTGGGAGCGCGCCCTTCCTGAAGAAGATCCCCCAGACGACGAAGGCGCTCGAGGCGCTCTCGCTCTTCGTTGACCACGAAGAGGGGGTCGCTGAGCTGGAGGAGGATGAGGTCAAGGAGCGCAGCGGCCGGCCGCTCTTGCGCCGCGCGCTGAGGGCCGACCATGACCTCCTCGCCGAGCGGATGGGGCTCACACAGCTCGGGCCGCCAGGCTCCGTGGAGGAGGCCGCCGAAGACCTCCCCCTCTTCGTCCCCTTCTCCGAGCCTGAGTGGCTCGCCGGGAGCACCGCGTGGGCGGAGGGTGACCTCGTCGGCTACGAGGAGCGCCGCTCAGAGGGGCTCTGGTACTACGACCAGACCTACGGCGACCTCCACGTCGGCAGGAGGGAGCCTCGTAAAGGGACCGGCGAGCTGGACCGCGGCTCGCACAGGCGCGACGCCTTCTGTTACGCCGACCGCTGGATGATCGAGGGACGCTATCGCCTAAAGGCGGACATAAACATCACCACCTCTTTCATCGACGGCGCGATCATCCTCGGACACGAGCGCTTCGACCGAAAGGTGAGCTTTGGCTTCTCCGCAGGCGACTACAACTACTCCATCGGCAAGAAGGAGGAGTTCGACGGGATCGAACAGATCAGCTGGTCCTTGGGCGGCCGCTTCGAGCGCGCTGGACCGCTCGCGATCCGGAGCAGCGGCGGCCACCGCTTCGACCGCCCGACCAACTCCTTTGAGGTCGAGCTCCTCATCGACGGCCCGCTCGTCCTGTGCTTCATCGAGGGTGAGTACAAGGGCAGCTACCGCACCCCCGACGGCTCTGCGATCGAGGGCTACGCCGGCTTCGCCATGAGCCGCGGCGCCGTCCGCATCGCCGGCGCGACCTTGCAGCGCCTCGACCGCGCGCGCTCCGCTGGCTTGCTCGGACGCCTCCCGCAGGCGCTCGACCTCGCCCAGGCAGACGTCCCGGACTTCCGCGACCTCTCGGGGATCCCCGTCGAGGGCCTCCCCCGCTCTCAAAACGGTGTCTTCGCGGTCTGGTTCCCCATGCCAGAGCTGGACGAGGAGGAGAGCGCGGAGGACTCGTGGAGGCAGCTCAAGCGCAGGACAGAGCGCTACGTCAGCAAGGCGAGCGAGGTCCTCGCCAAGCTGGAGGCGCGCGTCCCGCTGCACCTCTTGCTGCCGACGAAGGCGGGGGGAGCGCTGCGATCGC
>JAKVCE010000122.1 GCA_022447405.1 Planctomycetota bacterium
CACGCCGAGCTCTCCGAGCGCGTCAGCGGCGCTCTTCGTCGCCAAGACCTCGAGCTCCTCTGCGGACTCAGCGAGGGCGCGGATGGCGGGGACCGCCGCACGCGCCTCCTCCGAGTCCCTCGGCGCGAAGACAACAGCGTGCTTCAACTCGGAACCTCCCACGGCCCCGCCTCACCATGACGCGGCACGTGCAGCGCCATCCGCGCCCTGCGGCGCGCGACGTCCTCAGCGAAGCGCCGTCGCGCCCGCCTGCTCGTGATCTCCATGGCGTCCATGTACTTCGCCAAGAAGCGCAGCCTGTGTCTGACGCCGACCTCGGGCGGGGTCCAAAGGAGGAGCGCGGCGAGGTCCTTCGCGAACCACCTCCGCCGCACCCAGCGCGGGCGCCGCGCTCTGCCGAGGTCGATCAGCACCAGGCCGCCGCCTGCGTCGATGAGGACGTGGTGGAGGTAGAGGTCGCGGTGGTGCCAACCCCGAGTGTGCAAGGCCAACACGAGCTCGAGGAGCTGCGCCGTCAGAGGCCCGAGCTCGGCAGGCGCGAGCTCGCTCAATCTCGACCTGAGGTCGCCCTCCGCCTCGACGCGCTCCATCCCCACGAGGGCAGAGCCATAACCCTCGACATAGCCAACGGCCAAGGGGACCGGCAGCCCCTCCCTCCTGAGGGCCTCTAGGGCCTGGTGCTCGCGCTCAGCGGGGCTCTTACCGAACCAGCTACCCCTGAAGCGCTTGACCACCCATGGCGCGCCGTTGGGGCCTCTCACGGCGAATGTCTCACGTCCAGGGACCCTGCGCAGGACCTCTCCGGGCTCTCCATGGAGGCACTCGCGCAGAAACGCGCTCACCTCAGCGGGGCTGTGTTGTCTCGATGCGTCCAATCTCTGTCCTTCTGGCCCTCTGATTGTGTACACGGAGGAGAGAAAAGTCGCCCTTGGGGGGTTCCGCTAGGCGCCTTCCTACACTCGAATACGCAAGTGAGACATCCAAGGGCTCCGCAGGCGCTGCCACGGAGACCTCACAATCCCTCGAACGCACTCCGGAACAAACACCTGACATGTCCGAAGGCACGACGAACCAGCCCGCCAAAGCGAACCGCGACGAGCTCAATCCCTTCCACTCGATGGCCCACCAGTTCGGCCTCGCGGCTGACTTGCTCGAGTTGGACGAGGGCACAAGAGACGTCCTGCGCCAGCCCGACCGAGAGCTGACCGTCTCGATGCCCGTCCTGAAGGATGACGGGAGCATCGAGGTGTTCACCGGGTACCGCGTCCAACACAACTTCAGCCGAGGACCCTGCAAGGGCGGCATCCGCTTCGCGCCAGACGTGAACCTCGATGAGGTGCGCGCCCTCGCCGCGTGGATGACGTGGAAGTGCTCGGTCGTAGACATCCCCTTCGGCGGAGGCAAGGGCGGCGTGATCTGTGACCCGCGCAACCTCTCAAAGGGAGAGCTCGAGCGGCTCACCCGTCGCTACACCGCGTCGATCATGGACATCCTCGGTCCTGACCGAGACGTCCCCGCTCCGGACATGAACACGAACGAGCAGACGATGGCGTGGATCATGGACACCTACTCCATGCACGTCCGTCGCACGACGACCGCGGTCGTCACCGGGAAGCCGATCGCGATCGGCGGCAGCAAGGGACGTCGCGAGGCCACCGGCCGCGGCGTGATGCTCGTCTGCCGCGAGGCCATGAAGAAGCTCGGCCGCAACCCGGAGGACACGCGCGTCGTCGTCCAGGGCTGCGGAAACGTCGGCGGCGTCGGCGCGCTCCTGCTCCACCGCGAGGGCTACAAGATCGTCTCCGTGAGCGATATGTACGGCGCCCTCTACAACCCCGAAGGACTCGACATGCCCGCCGTCATGGATTACCTCCGCGACAACGGCAAGCTCGAGGGCTTCAGCGGCGCTGACTACATCGAGAACGAGGGGCAGCTCGAGCTCCCCTGCGAGCTCCTCATCCCCGCGGCGACCGAGAACCAGATCACCTCGAAGAACGCAGATCGCATCCAAGCTGAGCTCGTCGTCGAGGGCGCGAACGGACCGACGACCCCGCGCGGCCAGGAGATCCTCGACTCCCGCGGCGTCATGGTCGTCCCGGACATCCTCGCGAACGCTGGCGGGGTCACGGTGAGCTACTTCGAGTGGGTCCAGGACCGCATGGGCTACTTCTGGACGGAAGAGATCGTGAACAGTCGCCTCGAGCAGGTGATGGTGAAGTCGTTCCAGTCCGTCGTGAAGATGGCGGAGCGGCACAACGTCAACCTCCGCACCGGCGCTTACCTCGTCGCCATCGACCGCGTCGCGCGCGTCTACCGCATGCGCGGCGTCTTCGCCTGATGACTCAAGACCCCCGAGACTCCGACCTCCTCGGCGGAGCGCCTGAGGACCAGGCGCTCCCGAGCACCCCCGCGCTCGACGAGGAGACGCCGTTCGCGACGATGATGAGCAGCTTCGATGAGGCTGCTCAGACCGTCGGAGTTGACCCCGCGGAGTACCAGATCCTCCGCAAGCCCGATCGCGAGATCGCCTTCAGCGTCCCCGTCCGCCTCGACGACGGGAGCACGGACGTCCTCGACGGCTTCAGGATCCAACACAACGCGGGGCTCGGACCCTTCATCGGGCCCCTGCGCATCTCCTCAGACATGAAGATCGTCGAGCTGCGCGCCCTCGCGGCCTGGATGACCTGGAAGTGTGCCGTCTTGAACGTGCCCTTCGGCGGCGCCGCAGGCGGCCTGCGCTTCGACCCGCGAGAGCACTCAAGCGGAGAGCTCGAGCGCGCCGTCCGCCGCTACACCGCGAACCTCCTCACGGACGTCGGCCCTGAGCGAGACGTCTTCATGCGGGACGTGGGCAGCGATGAGCAGACCATGGCCTGGGTCCTCGACACCGTCTCGAGCCACGCGCGCGTCACCGAGAACGCAGCTGTCACGGGTAAGCCCATCGAGATAGGCGGCACGAAGGGCCACAAGGACGCGGTCGCCCAAGGCCTCAGGGTCATCCTCAGGCTCGCCGTCGACCGCTTCGACCTCCCGCCCAAGGGCATGAGCGTCATCATCCAAGGCGCTGGAACGGTCGGGGGGAACCTCGCCCGCATCCTCGCCGCTGACGGCTACCGCGTGTGCGGGATCTCTGACGTCCACTGCGCCTTCTTCAACCCAGACGGTCTCGACGTCGAGTCCATCCTGGCCTGGCGCAAGGAGCACGGCAGCCTCCTCGATTGCCCCGGCGACTTCGAGCGCCTCACAAACCGCGAGCTCCTCACGAGACCCTGCGAGGTCCTCATCCCCTGCGCGACGGCCAACGCGGTCCACTCCAAGGTGGCCGCCGAGGTGCAGTGCAAGCTGATCGTCGAGGGGGCCCATGGCCCGGTCTCTTCCCGCGCAGACAAGGTCCTGAGAGAGCGCGGGATCTCGGTCGTCCCGGACATCCTCGCTAACGGCGGCGGAGTGGTGATGAGCTACTTCGAGTGGGTCCAGAACCGGATGGGCTACTCATGGATCATGCCGGTGATCGAGAAGCGCCTGCGGCGCTTTATGGCAGAGGGTTGGAACTCAGTCATGAAGACACAGCGAGAGTACGACGTCTCGATGCGTCAAGCCGCCAGCGTCCTCGCGGTCAAGCGCGTCAGCGCGGCCGACGAGCTCCGCGGGATCTACGCCTGAGCTCCTCGATCTTTGGCCTCTGCGCGACGGATCTTGTAGACGTCCCAGAGGAAGCGGACCGAGACGATCCAGAGCGTCACGCCCATCAAGACCCGCGCGATCTGGTCCGCGCCCTCGGTGTGGACGATGTGGACGCCGACGCACGCGCCGAGCGCGGCCCCTATCGCGAGCGCGACCGCGCGGTGCTTGTCGACGACCCCGGCCCTGGAGTAGAGCCAGAGCGAGCGCGTGCTCGCGCACGCCCCCATCGCCATCCCGCAGGCGCGCGCGCCCAGGTACCCGAGGTCAGGGAAGCTGAAGAAGAGGGCCGGCACAGCGACGAGGCCACCTCCGATCCCGAGGAGCGGCGCGAGGAAGCCTGAGGCGAAGCCCACCACCGTGGAGAGCAAGAGGTCCACCGTCCCCGGCTCCACCTCCATGCCGGCAGCGGCGACCGTCGGGCTCTGCTGCAAGAGGAGCCGGAGCCCCGTGATGACGAGCACGACAGCGAAGATCATCTTCAGCTTGGTCACGTTGATCCGCTTGGCGACGAGGAAGCCCGCCTGCGCGCCGACGAGAGAGCCGACGACGAGCGCGGCGACGATCAACCAGCGATCTCCGGTCAGCTCGCTCTTCCCGAGCGACATCTCCGTGAGCGTGGCCGCGATGGTGGCGGCCGAGACCAGCGAGAGCGAGGTCGCGACGGCGTTCTTGAGCGGGAGCTTCCTGACGTAGTGCAGGATCGGCGTCATGAAGAGCCCGCCGCCGATGCCGCAGATGGCGCCGTAACAGGAGACCCCGGCGCCCATCAGGGACAAGCGGAACCTCGCGCCCAGGGGGGGTGTAGGGGGAGATTGTTGAAAGCCCTGCTCGTTCAATTCGCTCATCCAGAAAAGACCCTAGCAAGCAGGGCCCCAAAACCCCGCCAATGCTCTCTCGGAAAGCCCCCGGGGCTCAACTTTTCTCGAGGTAGCCCGTGCTCGAACGAGTCTTCGGATCTCCGCAGATCGCGATCTCGATGCCCAGCTCTTCGTCGACGTGTCGCTCTGGCAGGGTCTCGCTCGTGTAGTCCGTCCCCTTCGCGTGCACGTCTGGTACGAGCGCGCGCAGGGTCTCCTCGAGGGTGTCCTCATCGAAGGAGGTCACGCGGTCGACGCAGGCCAGCGCAGAGATCACCTCGGCGCGGTCAGCGAGCGTGACCACAGGACGCCCCTCACCCTTCAAGCGTGAGACAGACTCATCGGTGTTCATGGCGACGACCAGCAGGTCTCCGCGGCTCGCGGCGTCCTCGAGATAGCGGACGTGGCCGACGTGCAGGAGGTCAAAGCAGCCGTTTGCGAGGACGACGCGCGGCGGCGCGCCCGACCCCCGGAGAAGCTCAAGCTCCGCGGACAGCGCTGCCCTCTGCACCAGCCCGCTCACTCAGCGCGCCTCCGCCCGTCCCAGGCGGGCCGGCGCGGTCGCGTGGGCGAGCGCCTCCTCCAGCTCCAGAGGTGTGCAGACCGCAGCGCCGCGCTCCCTGACGACAACCCCCGCGGCTGCGTTCGCCATCGTCATCGCTTCGAGTGGGTCGATGCCCGCGGCGAGCCCCAAGGTGAACACGCTCGCCGCAGTGTCTCCTGCGCCGCAGACGTCCGTGACGTCACCTCGCCCGCTCGCCGAGACCGCCGCACCGCCCTCTGGCAGCCCCTCTCCAAAGAGCGCCATCCCGAGGTTCCCGCGGGTGACGAGCATCCACTGACACCCAGACTCTTCGAGGAGCTGGGTGGCGGCGCGACCTAGGGAGGCACCCTCTGCGAGCGCTGTCTCAGGGACGCCGGTGAGCAAGGAGAGCTCGCCGACGTTCGGCGTCCAGGCAGAGAAGCCTCGGAAGGTGAACGCCTCCCGGCGCGGATCGAGGACGACTGGGCAGCCCGCCTCGACGAGCTCACGCCCGACCGCGGCGGCCTCCTCGCCCAAGGTCCCGTACTCATAGTCCGAGAAGAGCACGGCGTCGTAATCGCCAGCGCGCTCTCCGAGCGCAGCCGCGAGCTCGGAGCGCACGGACTCATGCAGCCCGTGCTCAGGCTCTTGATCGATCCGCATGACCTGCTGCGGGTGGCGACGCGGCTCCGAAGCGAGCACACGCGTCTTCGTCGGCGTGGTCCAGTCCCCGACCACTCGCGCGAGCTCCGTCCTCACCCCCTCCTCCTCGAGGAGACGCAAGACCTCTCTCCCGCTCGGATCCGCGCCCACGGCGCCGATCCAGCTCACCTCGGCCCCGAGGGCGACGAGGTTCATCGCCACGTTCGCTGCTCCTCCCGCGCCGAGCCGCTCACCGCGGTGCGCGAGCACCATGACGGGCGCCTCGCGCGAGAGCCTCTGCGGCTCACAGGCGAGCCAGCGATCACAGATCGCGTCGCCGAAGACGGCGACGCGGCGTCCGCGAAAATCAGCGGGGCCGCTCATGTCACGGACCCCAAGAGCTCGACGTCCTCATCGTGAGCGCCCGCAGCCGCTGTGTACCACTCGGTCCCGGCCTCCTCCGCCAGGAACCAGTCGGAGCGGACCCCCATCGTGGCGCCGTACTTCAGCGCGTAGTGCAGCTCTCCGGCCTCGCAGGCAGCCTGAGAGAGCTCGCGGTCGACCTCCGAGATCGTGGGCGCGAAGGCGCGCCACTCCTCTTCGCCCATCTCCATGACGCGCTCGACCAGGGGCGCATAGCGCGCGGAGGCGGGCGCGTCCTCGTGGAAGTTCGCGAGGCGCGCGTTCACGAACCAGGGCAGGGCGCGGCCGAGCTTGTCGATGAAGAGGTTCTCTTCGGGGCCGAAGTCGAGCACCGAGCCGTCCGTGAAGGTGCGCTTGGAGTCGATCTCCTTAGGGTCGACGTAGCCGCCCTCAACCGTCATGTCCCATCCCTCGGTCCCCGGGAAGGGGAAGAAGAAGGACGCCCGGAAGCGTCCGATGCGGGTCTTGGCGAGGAGGTCCACCGTCTCCCAGCGCTCCTCGTCCGTCTCGGTCGGCAGCCCCACCATGAGGAAGCCCGAGGTGTGGAGGTTGTGCTCCTCCGCGCTCTCCACCGTGTCGAGGATGTCTGCCTGGGTCATGTGTCGCTTGAGGACCTGCTTGCGGACGCGCGGTCTCCCTGACTCGATCC
>JAKVCE010000123.1 GCA_022447405.1 Planctomycetota bacterium
CTGCTATGGACCTCGCGTCTCGTCTAGAGCTCCCATCGAGCCGGGGCGGGCCGAGATCTTGCCAGCGGGCCTCGCCTGCTTCGCGGCCGTCATGTCGCAGGTTCAGGCTGACTCAGGTCGCGTGACCACGCGCGGGGTTCGCCACGGGCTCTTGCTTGAGCTCCTGCAGGCCTCGAGCTGAGTCTCTAAGAGGGCTCCCGAATCAAAAGGGGCCGACGATCCGAAGATCGCCGGCCCGAGGGAGAGAGTTGCCTTCGGCTGGTCTTCCCGGGGCGACAGTGCTCGCAGCTCCATCGCCCACCCAGGTTCGAAGGCAATCAATCCGGAGAATATCTCTCGTCGGCGAGAGAGTTCAACTCATTCCGGTCGAATTCAGGGCTCTACGGGCGCAAGAGGGCGGATCAGCACCTCGGCTCACGCGGCTCTTCCCCCCTCCAGATTCAGCAATGCAGGGGAGATGCGGCTCACCTCCAAGCCGAGGTGATGGCTGCTCATGGCTCCACGAGTTGTTGTATAAAGGGCTGACTGAGCGGCCCTAAGCCCCTTCGCCCAACCACATGGAGAGCACGGAAGAGACCAGACAGCCCATCGAGGCGCTGTGTGAGCAATTGGACGCAGCGTTTCGCGAGGACCCCCGCGGGACCAGCGTGGCTGGCTTGCTGGAGGCGTACACCCAGGAGCACGGTGACTGGGAGGCCTACAGGCACTTTCTGGAGGGCGCCTACACCAGAAACCTCGTGCACCGCACAGAAGACTACGAGCTGCTCCTCCTGTGCTGGGGGGCAGGGCAGGAGAGCCCCGTCCACAACCACATGGGGCAGCGCTGCTGGATGGCTATTGTCGAGGGGGAGGTCGAAGAGGTGCACTACCGGCGTCAGGACGGGGCGCCAGGACCCCTGATCGAGGGCCCCACCAAGCGCTACGGGCTCGGTCAGGCGGCGTTCATCAATGACGACATCGCGCTCCACCTCGTCCGGGGCGCCGATGGACGCGCGGCCTCGAGCTTGCACGTCTACGCAAAGCCCTACGATGTCTGCCTCATCTATGACCTGCAGACCGGCGCGGAGAGCGCGAAAACCCTCTCGTATCACAGCGTAGAGGGGGTCGTCTCGGGCGCCTAGGAGGCCGCCTGTCCCCTGAAGCGCGCCCGGACTTGCGCTTCCCGCTTGACCCCGTGCAGAGCGCGTCGATAGCATCCCGCCCTCGCCTGGCCGAGCGCCACGCGAGGTGGGAACGGCGGTGTAGCTCAGCTGGTTAGAGCGCAGAACTCATAATTCTGAAGTCACTGGTTCAAGTCCAGTCACCGCTACCATCCCCATGAGGCGCGCAGGGCGACCTCGCAGGGGCCATTCGGGCCGGTTCCGATTGCCATTCTTAGGTAAGAACCGGGTTCTTGGGTACCTAGAGCGCTTCCGTCGTAATATTGAGGGGATCCATTTCTTGGTGTCCTCCGTCTCTACATCCATGCAGAAAGCCGTGCGAATCCACCTGCTCCTCAGCCTCCTCTTTGTCACTGCGGCGACCGCGCCGCTCTCAGCCCACGACGACGACCCGAAGCGGGTCGGCCGTGTCGCGCCCACCCAGGGTCCGATCTGGCGCCGTAACGTGGTCGCGAACATCCAGGGCGGCGGCAGCGGCGGGAGCGGTGGCATGGAGAACGCCTTGGGCTTCGACGCCCAAGACATCCAGCTCATGTCCTGGATCCCGCTCAACAACTTCGGCACGGGCGCCAGCACGGGCGCTGACTGCTGGGGCTACACCTCACCCTCTGGGCGCGAGTACGCGCTCATGACGATGTCGAACGCGACCTCCTTCGTGGAGATCACGAACCCGTCCAACCCCTCGATCGTCGCGACCTTCAGCGAGCCTTCGAGCCTCTGGCACGACATCAAGGTCTACCAAGACCACGCCTACACGGTGAGCGAGGGTGGCGGCGGCATCCACACCTACGACATGTCGAACATCGACAACGGGGTCGTGAGCTACCTGGGCGCGACGACCTCAGGCGGCGGGGCGTCCACGCACAACGTCGCGATCAACACAGACTCTGGCAGGCTCTACCGCTGCGGCGGCAGCAGCAACGGCCTCAGGATCTACAACCTCTCGAACCCGTCGAACCCCTCCTTCATCGGCTCTTGGGACACCCGCTATGTGCACGACGCGCAGATCGTGAGCTACACGAGCGGACCGTACGCTGGCCGTGAGATCGCCTTCTGCTGCAGCGGATACAACGGCGGCGGCACCCAGACCGGCCTCGACATCTTGGACGTCACGAACCCGAGCAACATCATCGAGATGGACCGGGTCTTCTACTCGAACCCCGCCTACTCACACCAAGGCTGGCTCTCTGAGGACCGACAGTACTTCTACCTCGGCGATGAGCTCGATGAGGGACCGCTCCCGACCACGACGAAGGTGATCAACGTCTCGAACCTGAACAACGCCTTCGAGCAGACGACCTTCACAAACGGCAACTCCGCGGTGGGGCACAACCTCTACACCTTCAACGGCTACTGCTACGAGGCGAACTACCGCAGCGGTCTGCGGATCTTCGACCTGAACCAGAGCGCCACGAACCCGCCTGAGGTCGCGTACTTCGACACCTACCCCAACAACGACTCCACAGGCTTCAACGGGCTCTGGAGCGTCTACCCGTACTTCTCGAGCGGCACGGTCATCGGCTCGGACATGGAGAGCGGCCTCTTCGTGTGGCGCTTCGCCCAGCCCCCGGTCATCTTCGACTTCCCGACTGGGATCCCGGACTACCTTGACCCCGGCGGGGTGACCATCAACGTCCAGCTGACGGAGACCAGCCCCGGCGCGCTGGCCCCCGGCTCCGAGACCTTGAATTACAACGCTGGCGCGGGCTGGGTGAGCTCTGCGCTGACGAACCTGGGCGGCGGCGCCTACCTGGCTGACCTCCCCGCGCTCCCCTGCGGCGTGACCACCGAGTGGTTCGTGAGCGTGCAGGACAACTCAGGCATCGACTGGGCGAGCCAGAACGGGAACCCCTTCTCCACGATCGTGGCCGAGGGCGACACGCTGATCGCCTCCTACGCTATGGAGGCGGCCGACGGCTGGACCGGCGGCTTGAGCGGTGACACCGCGACGACGGGTCAGTGGACTCGCGGCAACCCCATCGGCACCGACGCGCAGCCCGAGAACGATCACAGCCCCTCTGGCACGAACTGCTGGTTCACGGGTCAGGGCTCGAGCGGAGGCAGCCTCGGCGAGAACGACGTCGACGGCGGCTTCACCTCGCTGCTCTCTCCCTCCATGGACTTCTCCGCGTCCGTCGACCCGGTCATCAGCTACTGGCGCTGGTACTCGAACGACACCGGCGCGAGCCCCAACGCAGACATCTTCGAGGTGCACATCTCGGACAACGGCGGCGGCACCTGGGCCCTGGTTGAGATCGTCGGCCCTGAGGGGACGCAGTCGAACGGCGGCTGGTACGAGCACACCTTCAAGGTCTCTGACTTCGCGAGCTTGACGAGCGACGTGCGCGTGCGCTTCCGGGCCAGCGACCTGAACGACGGCTCTATCGTGGAGGCGGCTGTCGATGACTTCGAGGTCGTCGACCTCATCTGCCAGAGCTGCGGCGGGACGAACTACTGCGCGGTCTCTCCCAACTCGGTCGGCGGCGGCGCCTTCATCACCAGCAACGACCAGAGCAGCATCTCAAGCAACAACTTCGAGTTGAGCTGCTCAGGGGCGGTGCCGGGGGAGTTCGGGATC
Source organism: Planctomycetota bacterium (assembly GCA_022447405.1). Taxonomy (GTDB): domain Bacteria; phylum Planctomycetota; class UBA1135; order UBA1135; genus JAKVCE01. Next base: position 3,739 of record JAKVCE010000123.1, read on the forward strand.
TTCTACTTCGGCCCGAACCAGATCTCCACGCCCTTCGGTCAAGGGGTGCGCTGCGTCGGCGGTCAGACCCGCCGACTCCCGGTCCTCCAATCTGACTTCTTCGGTGACGCCTCCTACACCCTCGACTTCACGAGCGCTCCGGAGAGCGACCTCACGGCGGACTCCACCTGGAACTTCCAGTTCTGGTACCGGGACCCCTCAGCAGGCACGCCTGGCTTCAACCTCTCGAACGGCCTCGAGGTCGTCTTCTGCCCGTAGGCATGGCGGAGCGGGGCCGCGCCCCCGCCTGATCCAGCCCAGAGCTTGAATCTACCGTTCACGGGAGAGGTAGAGGTCTGTATCCTGTCCGCTCCTCTGGCGGACCTGGTCTCGCCCGGGGAACATTCGACTCACAACGAACACGGAACCTCATCCTCCAATGACTAACTTCATCGGCAAGGCGGCGCCCGCCTTCACGGCCCCCGCGGTGATGCCTGACGGCAGCACGCAGGACGTGAACCTGTCTGACTATGCAGGTCAGTACGTGGCGCTCTTCTTCTATCCGAAGGACTTCACCTTCGTCTGACCGTCTGAGCTCATCGCTTTCGACCACCGCATCGGTGAGTTCGAGAAGCGAGGCGTCCAAGTTTTGGGCGTTTCCATGGATGACGCAGAGACCCACGCGCGTTGGCGCGAGACCGCCATCAACGAAGGCGGCATCGGTCCGGTCAAGTATCCCCTCATCGCTGACACGACGAAGCAGATGTCCGAGGCCTACGATGTGGTCCACGCCGACTCTGGCTTCGCCGCGCGCGGCACCTTCCTCATCGACCCGGACGGAGTCTGCTGGCACGCGCTGGTGAACAACCTCCCCCTCGGTCGCGACATCGACGAGCTCCTGCGCGCCATCGACGGCGTCCAGTTCTTCAAGGAGCACGGCGAGGTCTGCCCCGCGGGCTGGGCGACCGGCAAGGCCGGCATGACCCCGAGCGACGATGGCGTGAAGCAGTACCTCACGGATCACGCTGAGAGCCTCTAGGCCGAGCGAGCGTCCAACAGCGAGCCCCGCTGGCCTCTCGGTCGGCGGGGCTCGCCTCGTTTGATCGTGAACCACGGGAGGCGTGCGCCTACCCTCTGGACATGGACCTGGCACCGCAGCTCATCGGCGTGGACATCGGCGGGAGCGGCGCGCGCGCGGCTTGCGTCGAGCGGGATGAGGAGGGCGAGCTCTGCGTCGGCGAGCTCCATGCGCTCACGTGGGACGATGGCTTCACGCCTCTCCCGCTCGAGGAGCAGCTCCGCTATCCCGGCGAGGTCCCTGCCTTGGAGGAGATCGCGTCTGGCGCGCGCGTCGCGCGCCTCGCAGAGCTCATCCTGAGCTGCACAGACCACGACTACCTCTCGTGTCATGTCGCCGCGCCGGGTCTCCTGACCGAGGACGGCTACGGCGTCGAGGTCTGGAGGAACGGCCCGCGCCGATCGACCCTCATCTCCGACCTCAAACTCGCCGTGGAGTCTCAGCGACGAGCCCTCAAGTGCGACCTCTCTCCCATCTCTCCTGACTCCCTGGCCTGCACCCTCGGTGAGCAGGCAGCTCAAGGTGGCGCGTTGCGAGAAGCATCAAACGCGCTCTGCATCGCGGGCGGGAGCGGAGTAGGGGAGGGAGTGATCGTGGAGGGTCGCTGCTTCGGCTTGCCAGAGCTGGAGCCACCGCTCGCGCGCGCCTGGGAGCTCACTGGTGACGCGGGCGCGTCGCTCGAGGATCAGGTCGCGCCAGGGAGGGTGCTCGAAGCGTGGAAGAGAGCGGGGCGTGAGGGCGCGCCAGAGGAGCAGGGCAGTGATGAAGCCGCAGCCGCCCTCTTGGACGCGAGAGACCGCGGCGTCGTGCGACTCGTGGAGCGCGCAGACGCGTGGTTCAGAATGCGAGGGCTTGAGCTCGAGCGGGTGGTGTTGTCTCAGACCCTCGGCAGGCTCTACTCAGAGGACGGCGCGCGCTTCGGAGCGCTGGCGGAGGCGCTCGGCGGAGTCGAGCTCGTGACCTCCTCACTGCGCGGCGCGCCGCTCGCGGGCGCGGTAGCGAGGGGGAGCGAGGCGCGGTCGTGAGCGGCTCCTTCGGCGCGCTGGACTGGGGGGTCGTGGGAGCCTTGCTCCTCGTGACCACTTGGATAGGCCACCGCGCCGCCGGGAGACAGGAGAGCCTTCGAGACTTCTTCCTCGGCGGGAAGCGGCTGCCTTGGTACGCGGTGGCGGCCTCCATCGTCGCGACTGAGATCAGCGCCGTGACCTTCATCAGCCTGCCCTCGGTGGTCGCGAGGGAGGGCGGAGACTGGACCTACCTGCAGATCGGGCTCTTCGGCTCGCTCTTCGCGCGCGGGATCATCGCCTGGCTCCTCGTCCCCGCCTACTACGAGCGGGAGGTCTTCAGCCCCTATGACTACATGGGGGCGAAGCTCGGCGAGGGGGTGCGTCGCACAGCGACAGCGCTCTTCGCGCTCGGCGGGATCCTCGGACAGTCGGCCCGGGTCTACCTCACCGCTGTGGTCTTGGAGGTCTTGCTCGCCGAGGAGCTCGCCTGGGTCGCCGCGCAGACAGGCGCCTCGCCGCTCGCTGTCGCCGTCGGAGTCATCACCCTCGTCGCCATGGCTTGGACCCTGATGGGGGGGATCGCCACGGTCGTATGGACCGATGCCGTGCTCTTCCTCCTCTTCCTCGCAGGGATCGGCGCTGCCTTGTGGACCGTGAGCGGCACGGTGGATGGTGGGCTCTCCGCGGCCCTGAGCGCGGGCTGGAGCGAAGGGAAGATGCGGCTCTTCGACCTGCGCTTTGACCTCTCCGCTCCGTACACCCTGTGGGCGGCGGTGATCGCGTCGACCTGGGGAGGGGTCGGATTCTATGGGACCGACCAGCTCCTCGCGCAGCGCCTGCTCTGCTGTCAGGACGTGCGCTCCGCGCGGCGCGCTATCGTGGTGAGCTATGCGGCGGTGCTGGTCACCGTCCTCGTCGCGCTCGTTGGGATAGCGCTCTGGGCCC
>JAKVCE010000124.1 GCA_022447405.1 Planctomycetota bacterium
GAACTCATTCCCCCAGTCAGCGTTGAGGAGCTGGACGCAGGCTGGGGCGTCTTGGCTCGCGACCGCGAGCGTGAGCTTCGTCCCTCAGCCGTTCCCGCAGCCCTCCGGGGGCTCGCCCAGGTGGGATTCGATCCCGTGGCTCTTTAAGAGGGCCTTCACGCGGCGGACCTCGTCTGCCGCGCCTTGGAGGAGGGTCACAGTGTCGTCGCTCACAGCCTCATCCTGCCCCAGATTCGCGGGGCTGGCCAGGGGAAGGGAAGCCCTATTTAGGCGAGCCCAAGATCCTCGTGAAATAGGGGTTCCGTTCATCGCCAGAATGGCCAAGAGCCACTAGAATCTCGGCCCTCTGAGCAGCGCACATCCGGATATCTCCGCACCCATTGCAGCCCCACGGATGCCCCCGAGAGACCAAGGGGACGGCTGCAGCCTCGGAGAATCTTGACCAGAGAGACACCCGCGTCTTCACAGCCCACATGACCGCCACTCGTATCCAAAATGGACTCGATCTGCCGCTCCCCGGCGCGACCCCGAGTGGGGACGTCGTTGAGCGGCTGGGCGCCGCTGTGGTCGCGCTGATCCCTGATGACAGCCTGGGGATCAAGACTCGCGCGCTGGTCGCGGAGGGAGACGCGGTCAAGGTGGGGACGCCGCTCTATTGCGATCGTCGAGACCCTGAGGTCCTCTACACCTCGCCCGCCGCTGGCACGGTGAGATCGATCTCTCGAGGGGCTCGCAGGAAGGTCCTCTCAGTTCAAATTGAGGTCGCGGGCTTCGACGAGCACCACGAGCTCGCGGTCCCCGAGCTCGAGGGCGCTGACGACAAGTCTGTGCGCGCGGTCCTCATGCAGTCCGGGCTCTGGGCGACGTTACGCCGGCGCCCCTTTGATCGTGTGGCGCGCTCTGATGAGACCCCCGCTGCGATCTTTGTCTCCGCCGCGAGCACTCACCCTCACGCGCCAGCCCCTCTCGACCTCCTTGACGGTAGGCAGGAGGACTTCCGCGTCGGTCTGCGAGCGCTCAAGCTCCTTACGAAGGGGGAGGTCTTCGTCTGCACCAAGCCTGGTGAAGACTGGACGGGTCACCTCGTGGAGGGAGCCCAGCACCACACCTTCAGCGGGAAGCACCCCGCCGGGAACGTCGGCGTCCACATCCACAGCCTCTCACCGGTCGGTCCGACGCGCTTCGTCTGGCACGTGGGCCCTCAGGACGTGGCGGACATCGGCGCCCTGTTCAGGACGAAGCAGCTCAACACCACCCGCGTGGTCGGGGTCTCCGGCCCTGGGGCGCTGGAGGCGCTCTTGGTGCGCACGCGTCGCGGCGCCCGCGTGGAGGACGTCCTCCCCAGCTTCAGCGTCACGAAGCCCCGGGTCATCGTCGGCTCAGTCCTCGGCGGGAGAGAGGCCTCTGGTGAACAAGCCTTCCTCGGCCGCTACGCCGACCAGCTCTCCGTCCTTGAGGACGCCGTTGAGCGCAAGCTCCTCGCTTGGGTGCTCCCCTTCGCGGGTAAGCACAGCGTCTCCAACGTGATCCTCGACAAGTTCTTCAAGAAGGAGCTCGGCTTCGACACCGACTTGAACGGGAGCGAGCGGGCGATCGTCCCTACCGGCTCCTATGAGCGCGTCATGCCCATGGACATCATGGCGACCCAGCTCATCAAGGCGCTGGCCAGCGGCGACCTGGAGATGGCAGAGAAGCTCGGCGTCTTGGAGCTCGCTGAGGAGGACATCGCGCTCTGCGAATATGTCTGCCCCTCCAAGATGAACATCACGGGGCTCTTGCGTGAGATGCTCACGCGCATCGAGGTGGAGGGTTAGAGATGGCTCCCCTCCGCAATCTCCTCGACAAGGTCGCGCCCCTCTTTGAGGAGGGTGGCAAGTGGGAGAAGCTCTACCCCCTCTATGAGGCGGCTGACAGTTTCCTCTACACGCCGGGCAAGCGCACCGAAGGCGCGGTCCACGTCCGGGATGGGATGGACATCAAGCGCTTGATGGTGACGGTCGTGATCGCGCTCATGCCGTGCACGATCTGGGCGATGATCAATACGGGCTGGCAGCAGATGTTGGCGGACCCCGCTCACGCCGAGGCGGTCTCCCTAGGCCTCAAGAGCTCCTGGATGACCGCGCTGAGTCTCGGCGCCTGGGCCTTCCTGCCGGTCTATGCGGTCACCATCGCCGTGGGCGGCGCGCTCGAGGGCGTCTTCGCTACGGTCCGAAAGCACGAGATCAACGAGGGCTTCCTCGTGACCAGCATGCTCTTCCCGCTGACCCTCCCGCCGGATCTCCCGCTCTGGATGGTCGGCGTCGGGATCGCCTTCGGGGTGGTGATCGGCAAGGAGATCTTCGGCGGGACAGGGATGAACGTCCTCAACCCGGCGCTCACTGGCCGCATCTTCCTCTTCTTCGCCTACCCCTCCTACATGTCGGGCAGCGTCTGGCGGATCCTCCCCGCGGAGGGCGCTGTCGACGGAGTGACGGGCGCCACAGCCTTGGGAGATCTGGTCGGGCACGGCGACGTGTCTCAGCTCGGCTACACCTGGGCTGACTACTTCTACGGCCTGGTCCCCGGCTCGATGGGGGAGACCTCAGCCCTCTGTTGCCTCCTCGGCGCGGCCTTCCTCATCTTCACGAAGGTCGGGAGCTGGCGGATCATGCTCTCGAGCCTCCTCGGCCTGTGCGGCATGACGCTCCTCTTGAACGCGCTCTCCGGTAGCGGCTCCACAGAGGCGATCCGGGGCTACCTCGCGATAGGGCCTGAGTGGCACTTCGTCCTCGGCGGCTTCGCCTTCGGCGCGGTCTTTATGGCCACAGACCCGGTCTCTGCAGCGCAGACGGACACGGGGCGCTGGATCTACGGCGCGCTCATCGGCGCGCTGACCCCCCTCGTCCGCGTCATCAACCCCGCGTACCCTGAGGGCGTGATGTTGGCGATCATCTTCATGAACGTCTTCGCACCGACGATCGACTACTACGTGGTCAAGTCCAACATCAAACGGAGGGAGGCGCGCCTTGGAGTTCAGTAACAAGTACATCTTCTGCTTCTCGCTCCTGCTCTGCCTCGTCTGCTCGCTGGCGGTCGCCTCTGTGCACGATGAATTGAAAGACAGGCAGGTGAAGAACGCGCAGCAGGACCAGCAGTCTCAAGTGCTGCAGGCAGCAGGCATCCTCTCCCCCGATGAGAAGCTCACGAGTGAGGAGATCGAGGAGTACTTCACGAAGATCAAAGCGCTGCTCGTCTCACGTGAGACCGGTGAGAGCGAGGTGGTCAAGATCACGAGCGAGGAGTTCAAGCAGGACCCTCGCAGCGTCGCGAAGACCGCCGACGGTGGCGTCGATGCTCCAGAGAAGGAGGCTAAGGCGACGGGCGTCAGGCGCATCGCGAACAAGCTCCGCGTCTTTGAAGTCAACGTCCCGGGCCACGAGTGCCTGGTCCTTGAGATCTCGGGCAACGGGCTCTGGTCCACGCTGCTCGGATACATCGCGCTCTCCCCTGACACGAGAGAGGTGCGAGGGATCACCTACTACTCTCACAAAGAGACGCCTGGGCTAGGTGGCGAGGTCGACAACCCCAAGTGGAAGGCCCAGTGGAAGGACAAGCGGGCCCTAGGTGAGGATGGCGAGGTCCTCGTTGAGGTGGTCAAGGGAGTCGCGACGGACGCTGAGCGAGAGATCGATGGCCTAGCCGGTGCTACCATCACCAGTCGCGGCGTCGACAGCATGCTCAAGCTCTGGTTGGGTGATCATGGGTATGGGCCCTTCCTGAAGACCAAGCGAGGTGCGCTCTGATGGACAAAGCAACGAAGAAGGTCCTCGTAGACCCCCTGCATGTTCAGAACCCCATCACCCTGCAGGTCTTGGGGATCTGCTCCGCGCTGGCGGTGACGACCAAGGTGGAGACCGCGCTGGTGATGAGCGCCGCGCTCACCTTTGTCCTCGTGCTCTCCAACGTCTCCATCTCCCTCCTGCGAAACAAGATCCCTGGAAGCGTCAGGATCATCACGCAGCTCTCGATCATCGCCTCGCTGGTCGTCGTCGCAGATCAGCTGCTGCAAGCCTTCCTCTTCGACGTGGCCAAGGAGATCTCGGTCTTCGTCACCCTGATCATCACGAACTGCATCGTGATGGGGCGCGCTGAGGCCTTCGCCATGCAGAACCCGCCGGGCAAGTCTGCCCTCGACGGCCTCTCGAACTCCCTCGGCTACTCCTGGGTGCTGATCGCGGTCGGGCTCTTCCGTGAGCTCCTCGGCTCAGGGAAGATCCTCAACTACACGGTCTTCGAAGCCAGCGCGGACGGCGGCTGGTATGTCTCCAACGGGCTGATGGTTCTCTCACCGAGCGCCTTCTTCCTGATCGGGCTGATCATCTGGGTGCAGCGCGCCTTGTCCCCTGAGATGAACGAGGAGGACTGACCATGGAGCTCATCAACCTCGCGCTCAAGTCGATCTTCGTCGAGAACATGGCGCTGGCCTTCTTCCTCGGCATGTGCTCCTTCCTCGCGGTCTCCAAGAAGGTGGAGACGGCGATGGGGCTCGGGCTCGCGGTCATCTTCGTGCTCACGATCACCTGCCCGATCAACAACGCCGTCTACATCTACCTGCTCAAGCCTGGGGCTATGACCTGGGTGGGGGTCGAAGGCGCTGAGAGCGTGGACCTCTCCTTCCTCGGGGCGATCGCGTACATCGGGACCATCGCTGCGACGGTGCAGATCGTCGAGATGGCGATCGACAAGTACTCGCCGAAGCTCTACTCAGCGCTCGGGGTCTTCCTCCCGCTGATCGCTGTGAACTGCGCCATCCTCGGCGCGTCCGCCTTCGCGGTGCAGCGTGAGTACACCTTGGCGGAGTCCACCGTCTATGGGGTGGGCTCTGGGATCGGCTGGTGGATGGCGATCGTCGCCTTGGCCGCCATCCGAGAGCGCCTGAAGTACTCCAACGTCCCGCCGGCCCTCAGGGGGCTCGGGATCACCTTCATCATCACGGGCCTCATGGCGCTCGGCTTCCAGATCTTCGGAGGGATCCAGCTGTGATCTCGCTGGTGCTCCTACAGGCTGAGACCACGTCGGATCCGACGGTCCTCCTCAGTGTCGGCATGTTCACCGGCGTGATCCTCGCGATGGTGATGGTCTTGCTGCTCGCGAAGTCGAAGCTCGTCTCCAGCGGGAAGGTGAAGGTCGTCATCAACGGTGACGAAGAGGCTGCGATCGAGGTCAACCGCGGCGGGAGCCTCCTCGCCACGCTGGCAGACCAGAAGCTCTTCGTGCCCTCCGCCTGCGGCGGCGGCGGGACCTGCGCCCAGTGCCTCGTCCACGTCGACGAGGGCGGGGGCGAGCTCCTCCCGACCGAGGAGGGGCACATCAACCGCGGGATGGCCAAGGAGGGGTGTCGCCTCGCCTGCCAGCTCAAGGTCAAGGACGACCTCAAGATCCGCGTGCCCGAGTCTGTCTTCAGCGTGAAGAAGTGGGAGTGCGAGGTGGTCTCCAATGACAACGTCGCGACCTTCATCAAGGAGTTCGTCGTCCGCTTGCCCGAGGGCGAGAAGATCGACTTCACCTCCGGCGACTACATCCAGATTGAGATCCCTCCCTACGAGTGCTCTTACAAGGGTTACGCGGTGCAGGAGGAGTACCGCGAGGACTGGGATCGCTTCGATCTGTGGCGCTACCAAGCGATGAATGACGAGACGATCGAGCGCGCCTACTCCATGGCGAACTACCCGGCGGAGGGGGAAGACCTCGTCATGTTGAACGTACGCATCGCGTCGCCGCCGCCGCGGGCTCCGGAGGGGACCCCGCCCGGCAAGGGCTCGAGCTATATCTTCGACAGGAAGCCTGGGGACAAGGTCGTCGTGAGCGGCCCCTTCGGCGAGTTCCATGTCAACGAGGAGTCCGAGGCAGAGATGGTCTTCATCGGCGGAGGCGCCGGGATGGCGCCGCTGCGGAGCCACATCATGCGCAAGTTCAAGACGGACAAGACGGCGCGCAAGGTCTCCTATTGGTACGGGGCGCGCAGCCTGCGTGAGATGTTCTACACCGAGGACTTCGACAAGCTCGCAGAGGAGTTTGCGAACTTTGAGTGGCACGTGGCCCTCTCCGAGCCTCAGCCCGAAGACAATTGGACTGGCTATACGGGCTTTATCCACCAGGTCGCGCTGGATAACTACCTCACAGATCACCCCGCCCCTGAGGAGTGCGAGTACTACCTCTGTGGTCCGCCGATGATGAACTCCGCGGTCCTCAAGATGCTCGATGACCTCGGCGTCGACCCCGAGAACATCCGCTTGGATGACTTCGGCGGCTGAGGGGGATGCGAGGCGCTAGCATGGCGCGCATGCAGAAGCGGGTCGCTCTCCTGCTCGTCACCGCGCTCAGCGCTTGCGCGCTAGAGCAGGATAACTCCTTGGTCTTCGGCGAGACCATGGGGACGACCTGGCGGCTCACGCTGCCTCAAAACGCGGACGCTGAGGCAGCCTACGGAGTGGTCCAAGCTGAGCTGGACCTCGTTGAGGAGCTCATGTCGCCTTGGCGCCAAGAGAGTGACCTCTCGAGGTTCGCGGACGCTGAGGTGGGCGACCCGGTCCAGGTCGCCCGCGAGACCCTCGAGGTCTTGGAGATAGCGAGGGGCGCTTGGCGCGCCAGCGCGGGCGCCTTCGACCCCACCGTCGGCGCGCTGGTCGAAGCGAGCGGATTCGGCGTCGCCGAGGGGCTGGCTGAGCCCTC
>JAKVCE010000125.1:0-2041 GCA_022447405.1 Planctomycetota bacterium
CTGCACTCAAGCGCTTCATCGACGAGGGGCAGACCGAGCGCGACCGGCCCTTCATGGAGTGGAGCTGCGAGCACGCCCACCACGAGGTGCAGCGCGCGCTCATGGAGCTCTTGGACAACATGCCGAGCAAGCTCCTCGGGCGCTTCCTCCGGCTGAAGCTCTTCCCTTGGTGGTCGCGCGTCAGCCCGCCCTCTGACCGCCTCTCCGCGAAGATCGCGAGGGCGCTCCTCGATGACGGCGAGGCGCGACGGCACCTCACGACAGAGATCTACATCCCTGGTCCAGAGGACCCCGGTCTCGGTCGCCTCGAGGCGGCGCTGGATCACGCGGTCGCCGCGCGCTCAGCGCGCAAGAAGCTGAAGGACGCCCAGCGCGCAGGGCACCTCCCGCGCGCCGAAGAGCACGCGGTCCTCGACGAGGCCGTGAGCCGCGGGGTCCTGAGCGAGATCGAGCGCGGGCTCATCATCGAGGCGACCAGGAGCCGCGATGAGGCCGTCCAGGTCGACGACTTCGAGCGCAACTAGTCCGCCGTCTCGACGAGCCACCTCCTGAGGCGCTCATCGAACTGACGGAGGTCCATACCTAGCTCTTCGAGGAAGACCTCGTGGGCCGTGCGCCCTCTCCCGAGCTTCTTGAGGATCCGCGGGAGGACGCCCGGGCGACCCTCGACAAAGAAGGCCACCGCCGCGTTGCAGACGAGGAGGTCCTCGGTGTTGAGCTTGTTCACGTTCTTGCCGACGACCCGGAAGAAGTTGGGGAGCTGCTCCTCCTTGAGGAGGATGCGGGCCTCTTCGAGCCAGTCCACATCGCGCTTCGACAGCTTCTCACGGAAGGCGGCGTCATCCCTCGCGCTCATGTAACGAGACGGTGACACGAACCAGGTCAGGTGTGTGCCGGTGACCTTGTGGGTGAAGTAGAGGCCCACGCCTTCGAAGGCCCAGCCATGCTCGGAGGTGACCTGGTGCCCGTTGTAGAGCAGGTTCGAGATCCCCTGCCGGCACGCTGAGTCCAACCTCCGCGGAGCGTCATCTGACCAGCTCCCGAAGTGGCGCGCCCCCTTCAAGGTCGCGCTCTCCAAGGAGAGCAGGAACTTCCTGTCCTCGTCCGTGACCATCGGGTGCTGGGAGAGGAAGGTCGCCTGCTCGCTCGCGTTCTTGAGGAGGAAGTAGGTGAAGTCGCTCGAGAAGGCGCACTGTCCACCGATGTGCTCACGCAAGAGCGCGCGCGCGACGCGCAGGTTCTCCGAACACTCCAGGAGCTCCTCCTCCTCGACCGTCCCGACGAGCCGCACACCGCCGCGCTCCAGGGCCGCCGTGAAGGAGAGCTCCAAGCCCTCTTCCAAGGTGGTGAGCCCCTTCTCAACCGCAGGCTCAAGCTCTCCGCGAGTCTTCTTCTCGAGCTTGATGAGCTCCGCCCGCCTCTCCGCAGTGTTGGCGACCTCCATCATCACCCACGCGCCCTCGCGCTTGACCTCAAAGCGCAGCCCCCTCGCCCACTCACTCTCAGGCTCAACCGCGATGACATCAGCGATGATCCGATCCTTCACCGGCGCAGGGAGCTCATCCTCTCGTTTCTCATAGAGAGCTCTGAGCGCAGCGACGAAGGGGCCTGAGATCGCCACCCGGCGAGCCAAGGCCTCCTCAAGGTCACGCTTAGAGCGATCGACAGGCTTGGCCCGCTTGCTCTCCGTCCAGCTCCCATCACGCTGCTTCTTGTGACCGAGCCCTCGGTGCGCCTCCTCATCTCCCGGGGCGAACTGAAGCAGGGCTTCATAAGCGAGGGCGCGCTGCAGCCAGAGCTTCTTCTTCTTGCACCACTCCGCGTGCTCTCGGAAGCGAGAGACGAGCCCCTCAAGCTCGCGCGCTCGGAGCTCCTCATAGCTCTCGCCCCCGTCTTGCAGCCACGCCTGCGCCGCCCCAAGCGGGGCTGCGCCGAGCGGGGCGAAGAGGCCCAAGCCCAAGACGCAGAGGAGGAGCTTCATGTCGTGACCCCGGCGAGGGCGCGCGCCTACTCTGCCGCGAGGCGCCTCAAGACGTACTGC
>JAKVCE010000125.1:2051-6681 GCA_022447405.1 Planctomycetota bacterium
TGCCGCCGTGGCGGTAGTACTCCGCCTCTCCGGGGGTGTCGATGCGGACGAGTGCGCTGAAGGTCTTGACGTCCCCGTCAGCGTCCGTAGCCGTGACCGTGACCTCTCCACCGGTGGGTGAGCCCTCTTGGAAGCGCTCGGCCAGGCCAGTGATGGTGTAGGTCTCGCGTCCGGTGAGCCCGTGACTCTCCGCGCTCTCACCCTCGGCGAACTGCAAGGGCAGGATGCCCATGCCGACGAGGTTCGAGCGGTGGATCCGCTCGAAGGATTCCACGATCACCGCGCGCACGCCCAAAAGATTCGGGCCCTTCGCAGCCCAGTCTCGGCTAGAGCCCGTGCCGTACTCCTTGCCACCGATGACGATGGTCGCGACGCCGTCAGCACGGTAACGCTCCGCGGCCTCGAAGATCGAGGTCACCTCCCCAGAGGGTTGGTGCTCCGTGACGCCGCCCTCGGTGCCAGGCACGAGGCGGTTCTTGATGCGCACGTTGGCGAAGGTGCCGCGCATCATGACCTCGTGATTGCCACGCCGGCTGCCGAAGGAGTTGAAGTCCTCCTCCTCGACGCCGTTCTCACGAAGGTAGGCGGCCGCGGGTCCGTCGAGCGCGATGGAGCCAGCGGGAGAGATGTGGTCTGTCGTGATGGAGTCACCAAAGAGCCCGAGGACGCGCGCGCCCTCGATGTCATACACAGCCCCAGGCTCCGGACCGAGCCCCTCGAAGTAAGGAGGGTTGCGCACATAGGTGGAGGCCGGCGCCCAAGCGTAGGTGTCTCCGGTGGGCGCGTCGATCGCGTTCCAGCGCTCGTTCCCGCCGTAGACGTCTGCATAGGTCTCACTGAACATCTCGCGGCTGACCGCGGCGTCGATGGCTTCCTGGACCTCTGTAGGGCTCGGCCAGACGTCGCGCAGGTAGACGGGCTCGCCGTCTGAACCGGTGCCCAGGGGCTCGTTCACGATGTCCTCAGCGACGCTCCCGGCGAGGGCGTAGGCCACGACGAGCGGTGGGCTCGCGAGGTAGCTCGTGCGCACCTTCGTGTGGACGCGGCCCTCGAAGTTGCGGTTGCCGGACAGGACCGAGGCGCTCACGAGCGCGCCGGAGTCGATGGCGGCCTCTACGTCCGCGGGCAGCGGCCCGGAGTTACCGATGCAGGTCGTGCAGCCATAGCCGACGACGTCGAAGCCGAGCTCAGCGAGGGGATCGATGACGTCCGCCTTCTCGAGGTACGCCGTGACGACCTTGGACCCCGGCGCGAGCGAGGTCTTCACCCAAGGCTTCACGTTGAGCCCCCGCTCGACCGCCTTCTTGGCGAGGAGCCCAGCGGCCATCATCACGGTCGGGTTTGAGGTGTTCGTGCAGCTCGTGATCGCAGCGATCACCACCGCCCCGTGTCCGACCTCGAAGGTCTCGCCGTCACGCTCGATCGCGACGCTGGAGTCGGCCACGTCCTCGCGGCCAATATTCGCGAGCACCTCCGCCTTCACCTCGGCGAACTCAGGCGCCATGTCAACGAGGGCCACGCGGTCCTGCGGACGCCTCGGGCCTGCGAGTGAGGGGACGATCTCACCGAGGTCCATCTCGATGACGTCTGTGTAGCTAGCGTCCTTGCTCTCCTCCGTGAGGAACATGCCCTGCTCGCGGCAGTAAGCCTCCACCAGGGCGATCTGCTCTTCGCTGCGGCCCGTGAGGCGCAGGTAGTTCATGGTCACCTCGTCGACGCCGAAGAGGCCACAGGTCGCGCCGTACTCAGGCGCCATGTTCGCGATCGTGGCGCGGTCTGCGAGCGGGAGCGCCGCAAGGCCCGGGCCGAAGAACTCGACGAACTTGCCGACCACGCCGTGCTCGCGCAGGCGCTCGACGACGCGCAGGACGAGGTCTGTCGCCGTCGTCCCCTCCGGGAGCGAGCCGGTGAGACGAACGCCGACGACCTGCGGGACGAGCATCGAGACGGGCTGTCCGAGCATCGCGGCCTCTGCCTCGATGCCGCCGACGCCCCAGCCCAGGACGCCGATCCCGTTGACCATGGTCGTGTGGCTGTCCGTGCCGACCACGGTGTCCGGGCACGCGAAGCCCAGAGAGTCTTCCATGACGACCCTCGCGAGGAACTCGACGTTGACCTGGTGGACGATGCCGGTCTCGGGCGGGACGACCTCGAAGTTGTCGAAGGCGCCTTGCCCCCAGCGCAGGAAGGCGTAGCGCTCGCCGTTACGCTCAAACTCGCGCTCGGCGTTTGTGGCGAGAGCCTCAGGGGTGCCGAAGGCGTCGACCTGCACCGAGTGATCCACGACCATCTCCGCGGGCTGCAGCGGGTTGATCTTCCTGGGGTCACCGCCCAAGGTCTGCATCGCGTCGCGCATCGCCGCGAGGTCGACGACAGCCGGGACGCCCGTGAAGTCCTGCATCAAGACGCGCGCAGGTCGATAGGAGATCTCCACCGAGGGCTTCGCCTGCGGATCCCAGTTGAGCAAGGCCTCGATGTCGTCGGTCGTGACGCTCTCCCCGTCCTCGTGCCGCAGGAGGTTCTCCAAGAGGATCCTGTGCGCCAGCGGAAGTCGGGCGATGTCGTGCCCCTGCTCCTCGAGAGCACGTAGTCGCGCGATCTTGTAGGTCTTGCCCCCGACTTCGAGGGAGCCCATGGCTTGGAAGCTGTCTTGCATCGTTGTTCTCAGGTGGCTCCGGAGTGGATGAGACCAGAGAGGATACGACACTGAGGCCGAGAGAGGGCGACCGAGCCTCCCTCTGTCTCTCCCTCGCTAGCGGTGCTGGAGAGTGCAGCCTGTCGCGCTGCCCTTCGTCCAGAGCTCTCCCGCCTCGTCTCCACCGCTGACGTGCTCTCGGCAGAGCTGCAGCCCCTGGCCCACGCGGAGGGCGGCGTGCCCCACGCTCTCCAAGACCACCCCGTCCAAGACCCCAGCTCCCGCTCCGCTGAGGGCAGCGTAGGTGCCGCGCAAGACCGACCGCTCACAGAAGACCTCCATGCGGCCTTGTCCTTCAACAGCGCTGCGATCATCAGAGGAGAGGGCGCAGGTGTCGAGGTAGACGATGCGCGGTCCCTGGAGGCAGGAGGCGTTGGAGCGCAATTCACTCCCGCGCGCGAAGAGCGCGCTCACGCCCACGAAGCGCAGCAAGATCGGCCCTCCCCTCCCGACGCCTCGCCGCGTCGAGTCCGAGATCACGCAGTCCGAGAGCGCCACGAGGCTGTCTGTCACCTGGATCCCCATGGACGCAGGGTTGATCTCGCATCCCTTCATGAGGAGCTCCCCGCCATTGATCGTGACCCCAGTCCCTGAGCGCGGCTTGAAGCGGAGGTTCTCTAGCGTGACCCGCGCGCCCTCATCGATCATCAAGGTCGCGTGGATGATGACCTCGCCCTCCCCTATCAGGTGGACGCCTTCGCCACCGGTCCGAAGGGTCGAGATGACCCCACCCTCAGCCTCATAGATGCCCGCTGGGACGAGGATCCGCTCCCCCTCCCCCGAGCGCCTGCACTCGTCCAGGACCGCGGCCAGGTCTTCAAAGTCACCCGCCTCGATCCGGAGCGGCTCGCGAGGGGGGTGCGGCGGCTCGAACAAGCGCTCCGCGAGGCGGCGCGCGGCGTCCTGGCGGATCACAGGATCACGGACGACGTCGAGGGCTGCGGCGAGGAAGGTGTCTGGAGACTCGCGGCCCTCGAGGCGGTCATCGATCAGCGCGAGCACGAGGCGCGCGCGGGCGATGGCCTCCTCCTCTCTCGCGAGGTCCCCGAAGGAGGCCTCGAGATCGGCGATGACCTGGTAGACGAGGAGGCTCGTCCAGATCTCTGCTCCAGACACAGCCGCCTGGAGCGCATCTGCGAGCTGCAACGGACCAGACGCCTCCATCACCTCCATCTCCCTCGCGACCTCAAGGAGCCCGAGCTCCCCGGAAGTCCCCAGGGGGCTCGTCGAGGGTGTCGCCCTGCGTGGCGGGAGCGAGAGCGCCATCGAAGCGGCGTCGCGGACGAAGAGCTCTGGATCCGACTCAGCGAGGACCTCAAGGTGCGCTCGAGCAAGGTCCACGTCTTGAACACGGAGAGCCCCATAGGCCCGGAGCAGCGGGTCAGGGTCGAGGAAGCCGGGCAGCACCTCCTCTGCGAGCCCGAGCTCATTCGCGCGCTTTAAGAGGACGTCCGGGACGAGGGCGGCCTCCGGCTCGCTGCCCTCCTCCTCCTTACCGAAGCCGCTCAAGAGCTCCCTCGCGGCGGCCGCTTGCTCTGGATTCTCTGAGGAAACGACCTCTAGGAGCTGTGGGCGCGCGCGCTCACCGACGACAGCGAGGAGCTCTCTCGCTCGCTGTCTTTGTGCGTAGTCAGGCTTCCCCAGCTCCTCGATCGCCTCTCGGATCCAGGCCTCCGTCTGCGCTCCCCCGTCATCTCCTACGAGGACGGAGATCGGCGGGCTTGGAGAGGAGGGGCCGTGCGGCCCCAAGCGCACTCGTGCCCTGTACCTGCATGGTCCCGTCACCCCGGGGCTCGAGTCGATGAGGAGCGCCTCCCCGCTCGTCGTGTCCTCCGTGACGAAGACCCACTCCCCTGACTCGAAGCCCTGCTCCCGCTCAAGGGAGAGGATCGGCTCGCCGAGGCCCAGGCCGACGTGACCGGCGGGGACGCTCAC
>JAKVCE010000126.1 GCA_022447405.1 Planctomycetota bacterium
CGAACGCAGGGATCGCCAAGTGGCTCCGGGTCTTCCGCTCCGGAGAGGCGCCCGCCCCTCTGCGGAAGCCTTCAGAGGAAGAGCGAGAGCGGCGCAAGAAGGAATAGACCCTCCGGGACAGCTAAAGCTGCCTCTGCGCGTTTTCTTGAGAAAGGAGTCCAGCCGCTGGCCCTCGGGCGCACCTGGTTGTGGAAGGGACGGGGAAACCCGCGAGTCCATTAACTTTATGACTCCTATTCATCCGAGCTCTGCGGCGCTCCCTGCCCCTTCCATCCTCTCTCCCCTCGCTGGGGATGAAAGAGGCTAAGAGCGGTCAGCCAAGCTCTTCTCGATCCGCTGGAGCGTGTCGCGGATCTCCACGAGGACGCCGTCGTTCGAAGCGGCCGGGGTGGCGGCTTGCGCACCGCTGTTGTCCGTGACCATGTCTCGTTGAGCCAGGACCTTGTCCCGGAACTCGAGCGGGTCAACGACCCCAAAGAGGTGCCCGGTCGAGCCCTGCGCGCTGCCAGCGGTCTCTATGTTGAGCGAGCAAAGCCCGAAGTGGCGCAGCAAGGGACCCTCGTTCACGGCGAGGTCCGTGATCTTGTCGAGGGGGATGTTCTTCTGGACCTTGATGAGCACCCCTTTGCGGATGTTCAGAGAGCGATCTGTCAGCTCACAGTTGAGATTCTCGTACTGTTTCTTGTGCAGCATCCTGCCAAAGAGAAACCAGAGCGGGATCAAGGGGATCCCCACGAACATGACCGCGAGGAGGAACATGTACTGCAGCCAAAAATAGTCGATGACGCGCTTGTCAAACTCTGCTGAGGCGATCGCTTGGTCTTCTTTCATGGCCAGTGATCCTAACCACGCTCTGTCGAGCCAGACAGCCCAAAAGCGGCGCGATCAATTCCCTCTCAACAAGCGCTCCAACGCCCGCTCAAAGCTCTCGTCCAAGGTCCGCGCACCCTCTGGGGCCGTGAGGCGTCGCGCAGTATTTGGGATGTGCGGCTCATCGCTCGCTATGGCGAGCTGCTCTCCGACGCCGCGCAAGAGCGCGTTGCGCTTCTCTACGGGGACAGCGTGGTAGCGCTCCTCGAGCTCTGCGACTTCAGAGGGCACGCCGCGCTCGAGGACGACGCCCGCGAGGTGACCCAGGCCCCTCGCGAACTGCTCGGCGCGCTGCGGGTCGAGCTCGGACATGGTCTTGAGGGCGAGCTCGAAGAGCCTCCCGAACTCCCGCTCAGCGTGCGGGAACTCGTACGGGATGTTTGCACCAGCGATCACCTCTGCGACCCCTGGGTCCGGGCGAGGCGTCTGGATCCTGATCCACTCTGCTAACGACCAACGCCCCTTGTGCTCCCGCCAGAAGATCCGCGCCGTGAGCCCCGCGCCGCGCGCGACGAGGCCGCGCACCCCCTTCGGGTAGGCGGGGAGGAACTCCCGCGTGTCTAAGAAGGCCTCTCCCTTGGCGGTCGCGTCGGCGTTGGCCATGTACTGCTTCTGCGCCTCGCACCACCCCGCGCCGATGTAGAGCTGCTCCCGCCACGGCGACTCGAAGGTCTCGATGATCGTGATGATCGCCTCACGGTCCGGCTCCCACTCATCCCAGCTCCCCGGGAAATTGCCGATCACGGGGAGGTTCGTCGGCTTGAAGAGCGCCCGGGCGGTCTGGACGTAGTTGTATCCAGCGTAGCACCCGCCAGCGCCGGTCCTTTGGAAGCTGAGGTCGAGGTAGGTGAGGTTGAAGGAGGCCGCGAAGAAGCCGCCCGACAGGAGCGCCCGCGCGGCGATGCGCTTCGCCCCCTCGGCAGAGAGCCAGCGATCGCAGAGGATCGAGAAGAGCAGGAGCACGAAGAGGAAGTGCGGCAGGTAGTAGCGGTACCCCTCGGCCTGCATCGGGGGCTCTAAGTCGTAGAGCTTGAAGTTCGTGAGCGCGAAGACCACCACGATGCCCGGGAGGTAGAGGCTGAGCGGGACGAGCCGCGCGCCCTCGAGGCCAGGCGCACCCTCCCTGCCGCTCGAGACACCTCGGAAGAGCTGGCGCAGGCCCCGCAGAGCGCCGGGCAGGCACGCGAACCACACGACGGCCGTGACCGCGACAAAGAGCCACGCAGCGAGCGCAGCGGGCATCCCGAGGAAGTCGTCGAAGGTGGCGGCCCGATCGATGCGCTGCACCGCGAACTCGAGGGCGCGGTCGAGGAAGCGCGGGCCGTCCTTCGGGACCGTCGCGCCGACGAAGGAGCCGCTCCGTCCGCTGGTCGCGACGTTGATCAAGATGAGGGGCGCGGCGCCGAGCAGGAAGCCTGGCGCGAGGGCGGTGAGGTCCTTCAGCGACGCGCGGACTCCGCGCGTCCCGAGGTGGACGAAGCACAGGAGCAGGATCGGGATGAGAGCGCCCAACAAGATGAAGAGCTGGAAGCCCATGGCGAGGCCCGTGATGAAGAGCCAGCGCCGGTCCGACCCGCCGTGCTCGCGGTGCAAGCGGTAGAAGCACCACAGGGTGAAGATCGCGAAGGGGATGTGCTCGAAGTGGTTCCCGCCCGCGAAGACGGAGTACTTCATCATCGTCGGGACCGGGCCGAGGGCGAAGAAGAGCGAGCCGATGGTGGCCGCCCGCTCGGAGAAGTTCTCGCGCAGGAAGAGGTGCAGGAAGATGAGCCCGCCGACGCCGAGGAGGAAGGGCACGAGCTTCAGCGCGAGGTAGCTCTCCCCCAAGAGGAGGTAGAGCGGCGCGGCGGCGAAGCCAGTGAAGAGCTGCCCAGCGGCGTTGTCGTAGTGGTAATGGAGCGGGATCTCCCCCGCCCCAAAGAGGAGCCCCGGGATGGTCCCCATGGGATACAGCTCGTACTGCGGCATCACCGTCTCGTCGAAGGCGGTGTGGAGCAGGAGGGCCCTCAGAGCCACAAAGAGGGCCAGGCTGAGGGTCAGGCCGGGGGTGAGGAGGCGTCTCATGAACGTACGAGGAGTGTAGGAGGGGGCCTGATGGGGATTCCACCGCCCCTAAGCCCTCGCCGGAATCCGATTCATCGGTCAGAATGGTCCCTCTCGGCCTGCGTAATCACAGAATGGGTCGATCCCACGGCCCGACACTCCTCGATTCTCACACCGCCCCTTCGCCATGATCCAAGTCCTCGGCTCCCTCGCCCTCGTCCTCTGCGCCACTGACCCCGCCCCGGAGGCCGCCTCGAGTCGCCTCATGTCAGCGGTCCCCGCTGACTCTCTCTTCATCGCCTCCTGCGATGACCCCAGCGCCCTGCGCACCAACCTGGTCTCCAATCAGATGGTCCGCCTCTTCGACGGCGGCTCTGGCACGCCGTACGTCACGGCGATCACTGACCTCATCACGAGCGAGCAGGACGGCGAAGAGGCCCTCGCAGCCTTCGAGTTCGCCAAGCGCTTCGCAGAGAGCTTCGACGGACCGGTCGTCGCCTTCGCCAACACGAAGAGCTTCGGACTCCTCACCTCCTCCCCCTCAGGCGGCGGCGACCTCCGCGCGGCCCTCGATCAGATCCTCACCCAGATGCCTGAGGCAGAGATCAGAGATCAAGGCACGCACCAAGGCTTCCAACTCCGCTCGATCAAGCCGCGTGGACCCAGGAGCGGGGCGATGATCCGCGCCGAAGCCCCCGGCGTCACCGGCATCTTCATGGGCGAGGGCGACGTGCTCGCGACAGCTCAAGACAGCATCCGCCGCTACACCGCGCAGGTGCGCTCCGACATCGAGGTGCAGCTCTCAAACGCGCGCCTAGACGCAGGCGGCAAAGGTTCACAGAGCGCGATCAACTTCATGTTCGACCTCTCACGCGCCATGCGCATGAGCGGAGACCTCGACGTCTCGCAGGTCGGGCTCGACCAGGACAGCTGGATCTATGGGCGCATGGACATCGGCGGCCCCACCCAAGCTGAGGGCGTGATCGAGCTCCGCCTGCCTGAGAGCGGGATCGTCTCGACCTTCCTCGACGTCCTGAGGCCCGTCTCGAAGGAGGAGCTCAACCGCATCCCCTCGAGCGCGCTCACATTCCACGCGATGAGCATCGACCTCGAGCTCCTCTTGGAGCGCGCCCTTGAGGTCGGCGGACCCCAGGCAGAGGACCAGCTCGAAGAGGTGCGCCAGGCCATGATCGGCGCGACGGGGAGGGACCTCATCGAGGACCTCTTCCTCGGCATGACCGGCTCCTTCGCCACCTATGAGTTCGAGCCGCCGCAGGACCCCGTCGACATCGTGAGCCTCGTCTCAGGGCAGGGCGTCTTCTCCATCGGCGTACATGACTCCGAAGAGATGCTGGAGGTCTTCGACGACCTCGTGAGCATCGGCGGGATGGACGCGATGATCGACTTCCAGGACTACAAGGACGTCGAGGTCTGGATCGCCGACGTCGAGGGGCTCTCCCCCGGCATCGCTTTCCTGGAAGGCGAGATCCTCTTCGCGATGAACAGTGAAGACCTCAACAAGGTCATCGACCACGCGAAGACTCCTGGATCCCAGGGCATCCTTGATGGCACGTCCGGACGGCAGATCACCGAGTACGGCTCTGGCGGCTTCTACGTCTCCTACCAAGACACAGCGCTCGCGGCATGGAAGATGCTGGCGCAGAGCGGCCTCGCTGCGGACATGACCCCGGAGCTCCGCTTCCTCTCGAACGTGCCGCGACTCGACCTGGAAGACGTGAGGCGCGAGGTCTCCGGCTCCACCATCTCGAGCTTCCTGCGCACTGCGAAGGGCCTGATGTTCCGCGCAGAGAGCCGCTAGCGAACCCTCTCACGAGATGAAGACCCCCTGACGCGAGCGCGTCAGGGGGTCTTCTCTTACTCTGGGGCCCCATGTTCGGGCTCCTTCTCCTCAGCCTCCCCGCCGCCCAAGACCCTGGCGCGGACTTCTTCGAGGCGCACGTCCGGCCGCTCTTCGCAGAGCACTGCACGGGCTGTCACGGGGAGAAGAAGCAGAAGGCCGAGCTGCGCCTCGACCGCTACGGCTCGATCATGGAGGGCGGCGAAGGCGGCGCTGTCATCACCCCCGGCGACGTCGACTCCAGCAAGCTCCTCGTCGCTGTCCGCTATGAGGACGAGTTCCTCCAGATGCCGCCGCGCTATCAGCTCTCGGCTGCGGAGATCCAACGCCTCGAGGAGTGGGTCGAGATGGGCGCGCCCGGCCCTGTCACTGAAGGAGCTGGCGCGATCACGGTCGAGGAGTTCGACCTCGAGGAGCGGCTCAAGCACTGGGCCTATCAGCCCGTGGCAGACCCCGAGGTCCCAGAGAGCGCTTGGGGTTCAGACCCCATCGACGCCTTCATCTCAGAGGGTCTGAGCGAGGCTGGCTTGTCGCACGCCCCCGAGGCAGACCGCGCCACCTGGCTGCGCCGCGCGAGCTACGGGATCACAGGGCTGCCCCCCTCTCCAGAGGAGCTCCAAGACTTCCTCGCTGATGACTCGGACGGAGCCTATGAGCGCGTCGTCGATCGACTGCTCGCGTCACCTCACTACGGCGAGAAGTGGGCGCGGCACTGGCTCGACCTCATGCGCTACGGAGAGAGCCGCGGGCACGAGTTCGACTACCGCATCCCCAACGCCTTCGAGTACCGCGACTACCTCACGCGAGCGCTCAACGCCGACGTCCCCTATGACCGCTTCCTCACCGAGCACGTCGCTGGCGATCTCGTCGAGGAGCCGCGCCTCCACCCCACTGAGGGCTATGACGAGTCCGTCCTCGGCACCGGCTTCTGGCACCTCGGGGATGAGGTCCACTCGCCTGTCGACATCCAGGGGGACGAGGCCGATCGGGTCTCCAACCAGATCGAGGTGTTCTCGCGCTCTTTCCTGGCGATGAGCGTCTCCTGCGCGCGCTGCCATGACCACAAGTTCGATCCCATCCCCACCGAAGACTTCTACGCGCTCGCGGGCTTCCTGCACAGCTCCTCGTACCGACAGGTCCTCTTCGAGACCTTGCACAAGAACACGCTCATCGCCGAAGCGCTCGCGGAGCTCGACGCCGAGCGAGGCCCTGCCACCCGCCTCGCCTTCGCTGAGGCCCTCAGCCCAAGCATCGAGCTCGTCGAGGAGCACCTCAACGCAGCGCGCGAGGTCATCAACTATGAGCCCAAAGAGGTAGGAGACGAGGCGCCCTTGCCCGAGAGCTTGGAGGTCGTCTTCGAAGACTTCGAGGGCGACTCGTGGGGAGCTTGGGAGGCAGAGGGTGAGGCCTTCGGCTCGGCGGCCCCGCTCCTCTCGGACATCCCGGACTATCACCAGGAGAAGCTCAAGGACTGGCGCGGCGAGCGCTTCGTGTGCACGCACAGGAACACAGCGGACGGGGACTCCGAGAAATACGATCCAGTGGGATTGGATGCGCGCACGGGCAAGCTCCTGAGCCCGGAGTTCACCATTGAGCACGACTACCTCCACTTCCTCGTCTGCGGCGGGAACGACGAGGAGAAGACCGCGGTGAGGCTCCTGGTCGACGGGGAGGTGGTCCTCTCCCGAGCAGGCTCCAAGGACGGAGTCTTCCGGCCAGCCTCCTTCAGGATGACCGCGTGGCGAGGGGCGCGGGCGCGCGTCGAGGTCGCTGATGAGGGCGGAGGCAGCTGGGGACACATCAGCGTGGACCACCTCGTGTTCAGCGACCGCGCTGACTCCGGAGCCCTCAAGCGGGCGCGGCGGGCTGAAGAGCAGAGAGCTCACTTCGCAGCCGTCAG
>JAKVCE010000127.1:0-3054 GCA_022447405.1 Planctomycetota bacterium
CCAGCAAAGGCACCAAGCACCGCACGCGCAAGCGCGTGGGGCGCGGTACCGGCAGCGGTAGCGGCAAGACCAGTGGTCGCGGCCACAAGGGCCTCGGCTCTCGCTCCGGCGCCTCCAAGAAGCCCGGCTTCGAGGGCGGCCAGATGCCCCTCTACAGGCGCGTCCCCAAGCGCGGCTTCACCAACGCGCGCTTCCGCACCGAGTACACCATCATCAACGTCCGCGACTTGGAGGCCTTCGATAATGGCGCCACGGTCGACCTGGACTCGATCCTCGCGAAGGGCCTCACGAGCCTCGAGACCAAGCTCCTCAAGGTGCTTGGGATGGGGGAGCTCACGAAGAAGCTTACCGTGCGTGCTCAGAAGTTCTCGAAGAGCGCCGCAGAGAAGATCGCGGCGGCAGGCGGCGAGGTCGTGATCCTCGACGCGAAGGGCGCTGACAAGGCCAACGCCGAGGCCCCGAGCGAGCCCGAGGCGAAGGTCGAAGAGGCCCCCGCTGAGGAGGCTCCCGCAGAAGAGACGCCTGAAGAGGACGCGCCCGCTGAGGAAGAGGCTCCTGCAGAGGAAGCCCCTGCCGAGGAAGAGGCCGCAGAAGAGACGCCCGAAGAGGATGCGCCCGCTGAGGAAGAGGCTCCTGCAGAGGAAGCCCCTGCCGAGGAAGAGGCCGCAGACGCAGACGACGAGGCGGAAGACAAGGAGGACGGCGACTCCGACGCCTGATCCCCAGTGGAAGCCTCCTTCGGAAAGATCTTCACCGTCCGCGAGACGCGAGAAAAGGTCTTCAACACGATCTTCCTCTTGCTCGCCTATCGGGTCGGGTTCCAGGTGCCCATCCCCGGGATGAGCGCTGAGTTCCTGCGTGGCGGGAACGAGACCAACCCCCTGTTCGGCCTCATGAGCGCGTTCTCAGGTGGTCAGCTGGGGCAGACCACGATCTTCGGCCTAGGGATCATGCCCTACATCTCGGCGTCCATCATCTTCTCGATGCTGACGAAGATCTCGCCGACGATGGAGGCTGTGGCCAAGGAGGGCGCCTCCGGTCAGAAGAAGATCAACCAGTGGACCCGCCTCGCGACGGTCCCGATCGCGCTGATCCAGTCCTTCTTCGTCTACACCGGGGTGTTCCTCCGAGACCCCAACATGATCTCACCTGAGATGCAGGGCAGCCCTGTCCTGTTGGGTGCGGTCGTGATCGCCTCGCTGATCGCCGGCGCGTTGATCGTCATGTGGATCGGTGAGCTCATCACCGAGCACGGCGTCGGCAACGGCGCTTCGCTGATCATCATGGCGGGCATCATCGCGTCGATGCCGGTCTCCTTCCTGCAGATCTGGGACACCCCTGAGTTCTGGAGCACGCTCCTCTTCATCGCCGGCATCTGGGCCGTGGTCGTGTACGTGGTGGTGTTCATGCACAAGGGCGCCCGCAGGATCCCCGTCCAGTACGCGCGCCTCACGCGCGGTCGCCGGGTCTACGGAGGCCAGCGCCACTACCTCCCCCTCAAGGTCAACATGGCCGGCGTCATGCCGATCATCTTCGCGTCCGTGCTCTTCGTGATCCCGGGTGTGATCTTTGGGGTCGTCGGGTGGGAGCGGGCGCAGTCTGTCTTCAGTGACCAGACAGGCTTCGTCTATGTCTCGATCTACGTGGCCATGGTGTTCACGTTCTGCTTCTTCTGGAACCGCCTGATGTTCCGCCCCGAAGAGATCGCTGACAACCTGCGTGAGCACGGCTCCTTCATCCCCGGTATCCGCCCCGGCGCGAAGACCGCTGAGTATCTCTCCAGCGTCCTGACTCGCCTGACCCTGGTGGGTGCGGCCTTCCTCGCGATCGTCGCGGTGGCGCCCTCGTTCATCACGAAGGGCACCCCGATGCCGCCGAGCATGCAGTACTTCATCGGGGGAACCTCAGTCCTCATCGTCGTGGGGGTCGCGCTCGACCTCGTCGACAAGCTCGCCGCCCAGCTCGTCATGCGCAACTACGAGGGCGCTATGAAAGAGGGCGGGCCTGGCTGGACCAAGAAGGAAGGGGACGACTGATGACCTCTGCCGTGATCATGCTCGGCCCCCCCGGGGCAGGAAAAGGTACCCAGGCTGTGCGTCTGGCCGTTGAGCTCGGCCTGCCGCATGTGTCTACGGGTGACCTCTTCCGGGAGAACCTCTCCAACGAGACTGATCTCGGCAAGCTGGCCAAGACCTACATGGAAGCTGGCAAGCTCGTTCCCGACGATGTCGTGATCGACATGCTCTTCGGGCGCGTCGCCGCTGACGACTGCAACGGGGGCTACCTCCTCGACGGATTCCCGCGCACGGTCGCTCAGGCAGAGGCCCTCTCTGAGCGCCTCGCGGACGGGTGGACTACGCGCACCCTGCAGCTTGATGTCCCTGATGAGTCGCTCGTCGAGCGCGCCTCTGGTCGCCTGCTCTGCAAGGACTGCGGGAACATCCACCACGAGAAGTACAAGGCTCCGGCTGCTGAGGGCGTTTGTGATGCCTGCGGCGGTGAGCTTTATAAGCGCGCTGATGACAACGCTGAGACCGTGCAGGAGCGCCTCGCGGTCTATCACAACGAGACGAAGCCCCTGATCCAGTACTACGACGAGCGCGGGACGCTCGACGTCGTGGACGGGTCGCGGACTCCTGATGAGGTCTTCAACGACCTGCGAGGGCTGCTCTCAGTGAGCGGGGCCCCGGGACAGGAGGTCACATGATGGCTAAGGAAGAGCCCATCACTGTGGAGGCCGTTGTCACAGAGTCGCTACCGAACGCCCGGTTCCGCGCCAAGCTGGAATCAGGACACGAGATCCTCGCACATGTCAGCGGGAAGATGCGGATGCACTACATCCGGATCCTGCCCGGAGACAAGATCACCGTGGAGATGTCCCCCTACGACCTTACGAAGGGTCGGATCATCCAACGCGGAGACCGTCGGCCTAGGCCGAGGAGACGAAGAAGATGAAGGTACGAAGCAGCGTCAGAAGGTTATGCCTCAACTGCAAGATCGTGCGCCGTAGGGGCGTGCTGCGGGTCATCTGCAGCTCCGACCCTCGCCACAAGC
>JAKVCE010000127.1:3064-6651 GCA_022447405.1 Planctomycetota bacterium
ACACACGAATGAAGAACCCCCAGAACCGGAACAGGAGGCTCGCCGCGCTCTAGAGCGCGTGGCGTCAACAGTTATGCCCCGAGTCAACGGTGTAGACATCCCCAACGACAAGCGCCTGGAGATCTCCCTGACGTATGTCTTCGGAGTCGGTCGGATGACCGCCCGCAAGATCTGCGCGGGCCTCGAGCTCGACCCGGCCATGCCCGCTCGCGACCTGACTGAAGAGCAGGTCACGACCCTCTCCGGTTTCATCGAGAAGAACTACCTCGTGGAAGGTGAGCTCCGTCGCTTCAACGCGTCGGCGATCAACCGACTGCGCGACATCAACTGCTACCGGGGCCTCCGCCACCGCCGTGGCCTGCCCGTCCGCGGCCAGCGCACGAAGACGAACGCTCGCGGCCGGAAAGGCCCCAAGAAGACCGTCGCCGGCAAGAAGTCAGTGAAGGGGATGAAGTAGGCCTAGAGCCCGAATTTGAATCATGGCTAAGAGCACAAAGAAGAAAGCAAAGAAGAACATCGTCAAGGGCATCGCCCACGTGTTCGCGTCGTTCAACAACACGATCATCACGATCGCCGACCCGCAAGGGAACACGGTCGCCTGGGGTTCCTCCGGCGCGATGGGGTTCAAGGGGACGCGAAAGAGCACACCCTTCGCAGCGATGCGCGCGGGTGAGAGAGCCGCTGTCGCGGCGATCCGCCACGGGATGAAAGAGGTCGACGTACGAATCAAGGGAGCGGGGTCCGGACGTGAGTCTGCGATCCGCTCGATGGCCAAGGCGGGCTTGAAGATCCTCTCGATCGAGGATGTCACGCCCCTCCCGCACAACGGATGCCGCGCCAAGAAGCGTCGGCGCGTCTAGTTCATCCAGGAGTAACGAGTCAATGGGACGATACACAGGACCTAAGTGGAAGCTCTCGAGGCGGGAGGGGATGGACCTCTTCAGCCGTGGCGCGCACGGCGCGCGGGGCAAGTCACCTCTGGCGAAGCGCGACTACCCCCCCGGGGTTCACGCGCAGAGTCGCCGTAAGATCAGCGAGTACGGCATCCGCCTTCGCGAGAAGCAGAAGCTCAAGCGCATCTACGGTGTGCGCGAGCACCAGTTCCAGCGCTACTTCAAGCGCGCCGAGCGCATGAAGGGCAACACAGGGGAGAACCTCCTGAACCTCCTCGAGCGTCGCCTCGACAGCGCGATCGTGACCAGCGGTTTCGCGCTCACCATCGCCCAGTCGCGTCAGCTCGTCGCCCACGGTCACTTCACCGTGAACGACCGCAAGGTTGACATCGCCTCTTATCAGGTCCGACCTGGAGATGAGATCAAGCCGCGCGACAAGGACAACACCAAGCAGATCGTCTCTCAGAACATTGAGCTCAACAAGGGCGGCTTCGTCCCTGAGTGGCTCGATGCAAACGCAGACACGATGGCAGTTAAGGTCGTCTCGCTTCCGCAGCGAAACGACTTCCCATTCCCCATTCAAGAGCAGCTCATCGTCGAACTGTGCTCCAAGTAGGTCGAGGAGAAACGCACCATGAGAATTCGTTGGCGTAATTTCGAGTTGCCGAGCTCGGTCACCTTGGAGAAGGAGACAAAGTCGGAAGAGTATGGCCGCTTCTCTGTTGAGCCGTTCGAGCGTGGCTTCGGTCACACGATCGGCAACGGGCTTCGGCGCGTGCTGCTCTCCTCGATCGAGGGGACAGCGATCACGGCGGTCAAGATCGAAGGAGTCTCACATGAGTTTGACTCCATGGACGGCGTCTACGAGGACGCGGCCGACATCATCTTGAACCTGAAGCGCCTGAGGATCAGCTACTCAGGTGACAAGCCCATCACTTGCCGGATCAACGTCAGCAAGAAGGGCGTCGTCACAGGCGGGGACGTCGAGTGTGAGGGAGACGCGGAGGTCGTCAACAAGGACCTGCGCATCGCCGAGCTCACGATGGACCGCGACTTCGAGGTCGAGCTGGACGTCAACAAAGGCCGCGGATACGTGACCGCTGATGACAACTCCATATCGGTCGAGGGAATCATCGGGAAGATCCCCGTGGACTCCATCTACTCGCCCGTCCTGCGCGTGCGCTACTCCATCGAGCAGACGCGGGTTGGAAAGCTCACCAACTACGACCGCCTGATGCTTGAGATCTGGACGGACGGCACGATCTCTCCTGAGATGGCCCTCGTCGAAGCAGCGAAGATCTACCGCAAGCACCTCAACCCCTTCGTGCTGCAAGAGGCGTTCAAGGACGACATCTTGCTCACGGATGATCCGGTCGACAGCGAGTTCAACCAGAACAACCGCGAGATCTCTGAGATCGAGCGCGCGCTCGACCGCTCCCTGTTGGAGCTTGAGCTGAGCGTCCGTGCCAAGAACTGCCTGGACGGCGCGAACCTTCAGACTATCCGAGACCTCGTCTCGCTCTCAGAGCAAGAGGTCATGAACCTGAAAAACCTCGGCAAGACCAGCCTCACCGAGATCAAGACGAAGCTCGCAGAGCGCGGCTTGGCCCTCGGGATGGCGGCTGAATGACCGACAAGGGCATCTAGATATGCGACACAGAGTAAAAGGCTACAAGCTGGGACGGACCGCTGCGCACCGCACGGCCATGACCCGGAACATGATGGTCTCGCTGATTGATCACGAGCGCATCACGACGACCGTGCCCAAGGCGAAGCACCTCCGTCCGATCATCGAGAAGATGATCACCCTCGGAAAGAACGACACGCAGGCGAATCGTCGGCGCGCGTTCTCCAAGCTGCGCGACAAAGAGGCTGTAGAGAAGCTCTTTGGCGTCCTTGGCCCGCGCTTCAAGGAGCGCCCCGGCGGATACTGCCGCATCTTGAAGATCTCCAAGCCCCGCCTCGGCGACGCTGGAGAGCGTGCGCTCATCGAGTTCGTTGAGCGCACCCTCGATGAGACCTCTCCTGAGGAGCAGGCAGCGGCTACAGAGGGCGCAGAAGCCACAGCCTAGAGCGCTGAGAGAACACAGCGAGGCGCTGACCCAGCAGGGGAGGCGCCTCGCTTCGTTTTTAGCCGTCAGCTGCGGGTGAGGCTGACGCGGCCCCTTCCGATCAGCTCGTCGACTTCGCGTGCGAAGGGCTCCGAGATGGAGATGCGGCACTGGCTGCCCGCGCGGATGCGGCGAGAGGTGCCGTCGTTTCCTTGCACTTGTAGGTAGACGCGCTGCCTGCCTGGGTGCCGTTGGAAGATCTCTTGCAGGCGGGGCAGGAGCTCAGAGTCGGCTGGGGTGACCGGAATGACCAGGCCACCGTCGAAGCGTTGCAGCGCCTCTTCGAGCGTCATGACCTCATCTAGGAGCAGGTTCGGGTCTTCGGCGTCACGCTCCATGCGTCCACGCAGGACGACGATCTCGCCGTCTCCGAGCTCATCGCGACACTCCGCATAGGTGCGGGGGAAGCAGGTGACCGGGATGCTCCCGTGCAGGTCTTCCAAGCGGAACCTCGCCATCTTCTTGCCCATGTTCTTGCCGCCTTGGACCACGCGCTCATCCATCTCACGGATCATCCCCGCGACGGTGACCTCCGCGCCTGGGGCCTCGTTCGCGTTCTTACTCGTGACGGTAGAGAGCAGGG
>JAKVCE010000128.1 GCA_022447405.1 Planctomycetota bacterium
AAGGGCGCGAAGCGCATCCCGCTCTCGGCAGCGACGAGCCGCGCGAGGGTCGTCTTCCCACAGCCCGGCGGGCCCCACAGGACGAGGCTCTGGTACTCCCCGGCAGCGATCATGCGCTCGAGGATCTTCCCCTCGCCGAGCAGCTGCTGCTGCCCGACATACTCCGCGATCGCGCGCGGTCGCATGCGGTCCGCGAGGGGCGCATCCTTGGGCGCGTCGATGATGGGAGCGGCCGCGCGCTCCTCCTCTCCGAAGAGGTCAGGCACTCGCGCCTCCCTTGTTCCTGCCAGCCGCGAAGAGCAGGAGCGCCCCCGCGACGGCGACGTTCAGGGACTCCGCCGCGCCCGCCGTCTCGATCGTGACCGCCTCGAGGTCCGCGACCTCCGCCGGGAGGTCGTCGACCTCCCCGCCGATCCAGAGGGCGAACCTCCCTTCGAAGTCGAAGCTCCCGGCGTCCGCTCCTCCACGTGTCGCGGCCTTCGCTTGTCGGAAGCCCAGTGACTCGAGGGCGGCGCGAGTCTCGCTCGCCTCGCCGCCAAAGAGCGGGAGTCGCAGCGCGCTCCCCATCGAGCCGCGCAGGACCTTGGAGCCATAAGGTCGCGCGCCTTCTGAGAGACAGACGACCGCGCTCACGCCGGAGGCCTCCGCGGAGCGCAGGAGCGCGCCGAGGTTCCCCGGGTCCGCGACGGGACCGACGACGAGCAGGAGATCACGATCACCTGGCGTCCACTCGCTCACGCTCTTGAGGCTCGGCGTCAGGCCCAGGGCCATCGAGCCAGGGGAGGTCTTGAGCGCCGAGACCTGCTGCAGGAGCTCGGCCTCGACGAGGCGCACCTCCACCCCGTCTGCCGCGAGGTCGCCGGCGAGGGCCATGTCGTCCTCTGCGACCAGGACCACCTCGAGCTCTACACCCGCCCCGAGGGCGTCCCGGATCAGGCGCTCACCCTCCAGGAGGAAGCGGCCCTCCTCCTTCCCCGCGCCCACGGCGCCGACGCGCTTGAGGAGAGAGTTTTGCCGCGAACGGATCACGAGTTCGGCATCCATCGCTGCTTCTTATAGCATCGTGGGCCGCGAGCCCCCTCCGGGAGCCGCCGCTTGCATGGGAGAACACCTCGAAGGACGCGTCCTACGCCTCGACGCCAAGGTCTGCCACGTGGACCTCGGCGACCGCGTCGTCCTCGCCGCGCCGCGCGGCGCCCTCTTCGAGAAGCTCGAGGGCGTGAAGAATCCGATCACGGTCGGGGACCTGGTGCGCATCGACCCCGACGGCGACCCGGTCCACGTGCACGAGGTCCTCCCGCGGAAGAACCACCTCTCACGGGTCGCCTCATCGCACGACCCGCGCGAGCAGGTCCTCTTCGCGAACGTCGACCAGCTGCTCTGCTTCGGCTCGGTGAAGAAGCCGAAGTTCTCCTCCAACCGCGCCGACCGAATCCTCGCCGCCTGCCTGTACCACGAGATCCCCGCGACCCTGATCCTGAACAAGATCGACCTCGACAAGAAGGGGCTCGCCGGTGAGATCGAGGAGACCTACCGCGCCGCCGGCGTCGAGGTCTTGCAGACCTCGGTGGAGACGGGCGCGGGCGTCGACGCGGTCGCAGAGCTCATGCGTGGCAAGACGACCGCGCTCTACGGTGCGTCCGGCGTCGGCAAGTCGAGCATGCTGAACAAGATCGAGCCCTCGCTCGAGCTGAAGGTCGGCCACATCAGCAGGCACTGGGCGCAAGGGCGACACACCACCACGCACTCCTCCTTGCACCCCATCCCCGCGCTCGACGCGTGGATCGTCGACACCCCGGGCATCCGCGTCTTCCGCCTGCATGACGTGAACACCCGAGAGCTGCGCGACCTCTTCCCCGAGTTCGCCCCCTTCGCCGAGCGCTGCCACTTCCCGGACTGCACGCACACCCACGAGCCTGAGTGCGCCGTGCTCGACGCCGTCGAGTCAGGAGAGCTCTCAGTCAATCGCTTCGCGAGCTACCTCGAGCTGCATGACGAGGCGGCGCCTCCGCCCGACTACGTCCCAGACGCCGAGCCCGACGAGGACCCCTGAGCCGACTCAGAGCTGGATCACCTTGTAGATCCAGGCCACGACCATGACGCTCGCGAACCCAATGAGCGGCTTGCCCCAGCCGATCTTGAGCGCGTCCGCGTAGAGATCCGCTCCTCGGAGGTGTCGGTAGATCGCCAGCGAGGCGATCAGCGGGACCAAGAGCCCCAAGAGGAAGCCGAAGGGCTGGTTCAGGAAGGAGGCCCAGGGCTCCCCGTGCCAGAGGAGGCTGACCGAGGTCGTGACTCCGCAGCCGGGACAGGGGATCCCGACGAGGTCCATGGTCCTGCAGGGCGCCATCCCCAGCTGCTCGTGTGTCCCGAAGCCGCGCGGGTCAGGCTCGACGAGGAGGCCGAGCGCTGCGGTCCCTGCGATCGCCAGGAGCGCGATCCCGAGCAAGATGAAGTGCTCTGGAGCTCTCCTCTCCTCCTGAGGCTCGGCGTCGCTCATCAACGCACCACACGTACAGGTCTCAACCCGAAGTGCTC
This sequence comes from Planctomycetota bacterium, assembly GCA_022447405.1. Lineage (GTDB taxonomy): Bacteria > Planctomycetota > UBA1135 > UBA1135 > JAKVCE01. Next base: position 2,539 of record JAKVCE010000128.1, read on the forward strand.
CGTCTTGTAGTCCTTTTGATTGCCCTGATACCGGGCTGAGACGCGGTAGCCCACTCTCGTCCGAAACCAGCCAGGGCCGCGGATGGTGTAGGTCTCGTTGGGCTTCAGCTCCTCCGTCGTGTGCCAACCCTCCGGTCCTGTCGGCGCGTCTGGATAGCCTGGCTTGTACACCTCTCGGGTCCACTCGCCGACGTTGCCCAAGATCTGATGCAGGCCCCACGGGTTGGGTCGCATCGCGTTGACCGGGCAGTGCACCGGATGGCCGTCGTCCCACGCCTCGTAGGTCCAGGCCGGCATGCCGATGACTTGGGTCGCTTGATCCCCGAGGTTCTCGGCGCCCTCCAGGCTCGCGCCGTCCGCGCCGGTCCACCACGGCGTCGAGGTGCCCGCGCGCGCGGCGTACTCCCACTGCGCCTCTGTCGGGAGCGTGAGGTCGAGGGTGCGGCAGACGTAGGCGCTCTCCTCCCAGGTCACCGACTCGACGGGGTTCAGCTTGGAGATCTGATCCATGACCTCCCCGGTGGTCGGATCGAGGCCGACCTTGGTGCCCCCTTTGTACAAGCTCGGCCTCTCGTGCCCGGTACGCGCGAACTGCTCTTGGGTCATCTCGTACTTCGAGAGGAAGAAGGGGGCGAGCTCCACCTCGTGCACAGGGCCCTCCTCTGGGGTCGCTGCCGGGTCGAAGTTCGGTGCGCTTGGGTCGTCCGCCTGGGCTCCCATAAGGAAGGTGCCGCCTGGGATCAGGACAAAGGTCAGCCCATCCCCCATGTCTAATTTGAGCTCACTCGACTCGGGGTCTCGGCTTGGGACCCTTGAGCCTGCGCGCGACTGAACATGGGTGAACTCCCAGAGGCCAGAGTCAGGGTCCCGGCCAACAGGCAGCAAGCCCAGCTGCGGAGTGAGCTGCATGCCGCCGTACATCGGACACTCCTCCTCGTCGGAGATGGACCTGAGAGCCTCCTCCCAAACTCTGCCGACCTCCTCGCCTTTGACGGACTCCCCGGCCAAGGCCTCGGCGTCTTCAAGTCGACGGCTCATCTCCTGCACCCCCGTCACGAAGCCGAGGTCCAGGTCCTGGTTCGACCAATAGCCTTGAGTCTCTAACAGCTCAAGGTCTTGGATCAGCTGCGTGAGCGCCTCGTGCCACCAGCCCTTGCTCTGGTCTTCAAAGTTGTAGGTCGCTCGCTCATTGACCTCTGCCTCTGTGGTCTCAATGTACGCCTTGTACTCCTTTAGCTTCCCACGCCAGTACTCAGCGTCTTCGCTCTCAGGGTCGGCAGCGATCGCCTCCTCAATCGGAGGTAGCACAGCCTTGAACTGCTCCAAGCTCGCGGCGAGTCGATGATTCTCGCGATCCGAGATGACCTCCTCCGGAGTCCTCGGGAGAGCCTCGGCAGACAGCTCTTTGTGGACTTGCCGATGCTCCGGGAGGCGCGCGAGCAGGACCTCTGCTCGCTGGATCCAGGCGGCCATCTCTGGCGCTGTCTCTTCATTGGCTGGCCAGAGCTCCCGAGCCTCTTCCCAGAGGCCCCCCAAGTCTCGCGCGTCCCCGAGGCGCAGCACGCTCATCGCCTGCTGGGATGCGTCCCTCCAGAAGTAAGTGCTCACGACGACGCCAGCGATGAGGACGAGGACCCCAGCAGCGAGAGAGTTCGCGAGGCCCCTGTTCCGACGCACCCACTTCTTGAGCTCTGCGACTGCGCCGGTCTCATAAGCCTTCACCACCCTCCCCTCGAGGTAGTTCCGTAAGTCGTCTGCCAGCTCAGCCATGCTCGCGTAGCGCTCTCGCTTGTCCCGCTGCATCGCCTTCTCGCAGATGGCCTCGAGCTCCGGCACCACGTCCGGGAAGTGCTCGTGGATCGGGACAGGCGGCCCCTCCTGGATGAGCATCAGGAAGTTCATGAGGTTCGGACGACCCTCGGCGGTGACGTAGGGCTTGTAGCCTGAGAGGAGCTCGTAGAGCATCGCCCCGACGGCGTAGACGTCCGAGCGCTCGTCCATCTCGTCGATCTCCCCGCGCGCCTGCTCGGGCGGCATGAACGCTGGGGTGCCCATGATGGAGCCCTCGACGGTGAGGATGGATGAGTCGGGGAGCTCATCCCTGAGGTCCTGCCGATCAGACCGTACGACCTCGCTCATCTCCGCTGGCGCGAGCTCGCCCGCGGCGCTGTCTTCCTGACCCTGAATGCGTGCGAGGCCCCAGTCCATCACGTAGACCTCGCCAAAGGCGCCGACCATGACGTTGGCTGGCTTCAGGTCACGGTGGATGACGCCGCGAGAGTGCGCGTAGCTCATCGCCTCGCAGACGCGGAGGAAGAGGCTGAGGACACGCGTCGTGGACCAGCCCTCCTCTCGCTCCCAAGCCCGGCGGAAGACGTCAGCGAGCTCCTCTCCTTGGACGAGCTTCATCGTGAAGTACACGCGCCCGTCCGGATCGATACCGAGCTCGTGGACAGGGACGATGCCCGGGTGCTCGAGCTGCCCTGTGATCTGCGCCTCGTCGAGGAAGCGTCCCATCGGGCCTGCGCTGAGCGGTCCCTCGAGCTCTTCCTGCTTGAGCATCACCTTCATCGCCATCTGGCGCCTCAGGTTCCGATCAAAGACGCTCAGCACAGCCCCCATCCCGCCGCGCGCCATCTCCCCCTGCACCTCCAGCCTGCGCTCCGGATCAAGACGATCCTGGAGCTGCATAAGCGCGTCACCGCTCTGCGCGCTCTCCGCTTTGGAGCCGCCCTCTTCGTCTGCTCGCACCGCCCCCTTCAGGAGCGCGCTCAGGTCCGCAGAGAGCGTCGGCTGAGCGGGCGCGCCTGCACCCAAGATCTGCTGTGCGCGCTGCCAGCTCGCATAGAGCTCTCGGAAGAGCTCTGCGTGCTCAGGGTGAGCGGCACAGAGGTCCTCCAAGACCCCTGAGACGCCAGCCTCAAGGTCGTCGAAGCGCTCAGCGAAGAGCTCCTCTGCGACGCTGCGATCGGAGTTTGGGCGTGACTCGTCCATCTCTCTCCCCCATTGGACAAGGGCTGAGGGCGAAGCAGCAAGTGCAGCGAGGGCGGTAAGGCCCTGAAATCAGCTCTTAGCTGTATGTTGGCAATATGAAGCCGATCGCCTGATCGGCTCCCCACTGGCTGCCTCCTAGGTGCTTTGACATGACGATCTCCTCCCTGCTCCTCGCTGCGCTCTCCCTCACGCTCCCCCCGCAGTCCGCCTCCCAAGGCGAGTTCGCCTGGGGTGACGTCGACGCTGACGGCCTCCTAGACCTCGTCGTCGTCGTAGACGGCACGCCTCGCCTCTACCACAACGCTGGCGGCGGCGCCTTCTCCGAGCGCTCCGCAGAGCTGGGTCTCATCGAGATCGACGACGCCCTCTTCGGGCTCTGGAGAGACCTCGACGGCGACAGGCACCCAGAGCTCCTCATCGGCAGGACCCGCGGGGTCACGCTGTTCGAGAACCGTGACGGTCGCGCGCTCGTTGACGTGACCGACACGTGCGGCCTCGGCGAGCTGAAGGACGAGGTGCTCCTCGCGAACTGGGTGGACTATGACGCGGACGGTCGCTTCGACCTGGAGCTCCGCACGAGGACGCGCGGCCTCTTGTTCCACGACTCGGGGGTGAAGGAGAAGGGCAGGCTGCTTGAGCTCGAGCTCGTCGCCTCAAACGAATTGCCCGGCTCTACCAATCTCAGCGCACCGCAGGCAGGCGCGACGGGCGGGACGAGGATCACACCGGGAGGAGCTGGCAACGGACACTCGAACTCGATCGTGAGCGGCGGCTGCTCGTCGCGCATCCTCGACTTCTCCAACCCTTCAGCCTGCCTGACGGCGGCGAGCGTCCCGCAGCTCGGGATGCTCTACCCCATCAGCCAGGAGCTCTTCATCGACGCGGCGACCGGCTTTGTCGGGATCGGCGTGACTGACCCGTTGGGCCGCTTGGACGTGGCGGGGATGATCCGTATCCGCTCGGAGGGTTTGGAGTTCCCCGATGGAACACTTCAGACGACTGCACAGCTCGTCGGCCCCGCTGGACCGACCGGGCCGCAGGGCGACGCCGGGCCCGCTGGTTCTGATGGC
>JAKVCE010000129.1 GCA_022447405.1 Planctomycetota bacterium
CGCATCTTGCGCCCGACCTTGAACTTGACCACCCGACGAGAGGGCACATCGACCTTCTCAAGGGTGCGCGGGTTCTGCGCCTGACGAGAGGCGCGCTGTCGCACCTCGAAGACCCCGAACTCTCGGAACTCCAAACGGTTCCCGTTCGCCAGCTCATCGACGACCTCATCCAAGAGCTGCTGGAGGATCTCCTTCACCACGACCTTGGTCTGTCCCGTGCGCTCAGAGATCCTGTTGACCAGCACCTTCTTGGTGATCGTCTTGGCTTGCGGCTCGCTCATGGGTTCTACGTAGGGCTAGGCAGTGGTCTGGGTCAGCGCTCGCTGACGTGATCGGGCGGGTTGACAACGCTGCAGCCCATCTCGTTGAGCCAAGCGTGGCATCGATTGTGGACCGTCTCATCCTCGCGTCAAGTAAGAACTTACGACGCCCCAGTCGGGATCGGCTGTACGAGGGGCCTCTGGAACAATAGGCGCAACCACTGTGTCAGTAATCGCTTGCGTCAATTCCCTCGATGAGCGGCCTGACGCCCCTTGGAGGGCATCCGTAAGCCACTGGAATTAAATGGCTTATGGTTGATCAGGCTGTTCCTCGAGGACAAAGGTCACGGGACCATCGTTCACGAGCTCGACCTCCATCATCGCCCCGAAGCGCCCCGTCTCCACCGGTAACCCGGCCCCCTTGAGCGCTGACACGAAGCGCTCGTAGAGCGCCTCGGCCTCAGCTGGCGGGGCCGCCTTGTCGAAGCTCGGCCGGCGGCCCTTCCGCCCATCAGCGGCGAGGGTGAACTGGCTCACGACCAGGAGCGCGCCCTCCACCTCGTCAACGGAGCGGTTCATACGACCCTCGTCGTCGGCGAAGTAGCGGAACTGCGCGACCTTCGAGGCGAGCTGCTCTGCCTCTCTCTCCCCGTCTCCTTCAAGGACGCCTAAGAGGATCAGGGCGCCGTGCTCTATGGCGCCCACGAGCTCTCCCGAGACATGAACAGAGGCGGAGCTCACGCGCTGAATGACGGCGCGCATCAGTCGGCCACACCCTCGTCTACCGAGTCACGCTCGATCGAGGAGAGGTGCGCCTCAGCGCGCGCGCGCTGCAAGAGCGCGCCTAGGTCGGTCAAGCCCTCCGAGCGCTCGTAGACCTCGCGCCATGCGGCGACGGCCTCGCGGCTGCTCGGAGCCCGTCGCTCAAGGAGCAGCGCCTCTTGCACGACATAGAGCAAGGAGTCCGGGTCGCGCTCGCGCGCGCTCCGCACGGAGGCGAGAGCCCCTTCGAGCTCACCAAGCTCAACCGCGGCCGCCGCCAAGACCGAGTAGGAGCGTCCGCTCGAGTCCGCGACCGCGGACTCTAAGAGCTCTGTCGCCTCCTCATGCCGTTGCGCGCGGACGAGCAGGACCCCGAGGTCACACGCTGCCGTCGTGATCGCGGCCGTAGAGACGCGCGGATCTTGGGCGGCGACCTCCAGCCAAGACGACCAGGTCGCGATCGCCCTCTCCTGCTCTCCTGCGTGAGAGCGCAGCCACGCCAAGAGCCACCAGGCCGGGAGGTGCCCCGGCTCCAGGACGACAGCGCGCTCCACCGCGCGCCTCGCGTCCTCCGTCTCCCCCAAGCGAGCGAGCGCGTGCGCCCGCGCGTAGTGACCCCAAGCGAACTCTGGGTCCAGCTCGAGCGAGCGCTCGGCGAGGTGGAGGGCGGCGTAGGCGTCGGGCTCAGCGCGGGCCGCGAGCAGGTACCGGAGGGGGCCGGGCTGCGCCTCCGCCGCCTCTCGATAGGAGCGCCGGAGGTTTCCGGCCAGCTCCGGAGAGTCGGGCGCGAGGCCCGCAAATCGGGCCTCTTGGGCCAAAGAAGCCAGCCAGGGGTCGTCTGGATGGGCGGCAGCCAAGCTCGCGTAGCGGTCCCTCGCCCCGCGCACGTCTCCAGCTTCCATGCTCTCGCGCGCGCCGCGCAAGAGCTCAGCTGTCCCCTCTTCGAGGAGGGTCGGCTCAGGCACGCTCCCAGAGACTTCGAGTTCTACTGTGCTCGAACACGCGGCGAGCGAGAGCGCGAGGAGGACACGAAGGCTCAAGCGTGCTCCCCCTACCTCAGCCCGCAGGCCTCCAAGGCGCGGTCCCTCACAGCGACTGCGCGCTCGCGCGCCCGGTCCGCCCCGAGAGCGAGCAAGCGGTCTATCTCTCCAGGGTCTGCGAGGAGCTCTTCGCGGCGCTCCCGACCGGCGCGGAAGGTCTCTTCGATGAGCTCGATGAGGCGCACCTTCAAGTGACCGTAGCCTGGACCGTCCGCGCCGCCTTGGCGCACGCGCTCCTCCCACTCGCTGAGCTCTTCAGCCTCAAGGAAGAGCTCGAGGAAGCGGAACAAGAGGACGCTCTCTGGCTCCTTGGGCTCCTCGGGCGGGCGGCTGTCCGTCGTGATGGTGTTCACCGCCTTCTTGAGCTTCTTGCCGGTCTCGAAGATCCAGATCGTGTTGCCGTAGCTCTTGGACATCTTCTGGCCGTCCGTACCAACGACCTTCGCCAGCTTGTCCTGCGCCTCGATGAGCGGCTCGGGTCTCCGAAAGACCTCGGCGTTGAAGGCGGCGTTGAAGCTCGCCGCCATGTCTTGGGTCATCTCGACGTGCTGCTTCTGGTCCGCGCCCACCGGCACGTGGGTCGGGTCAAAGGCCAAGATGTCCGCGGCCATGAGCGCGGGGTATGTGAACAGGCCGACGTTCGGCTTGACGCCCTTCGCGATCTTGTCCTTGTACGAGTGGGCGCGCTCGAAGAGGCCCATCCCCGTGACACACGAGAGCATCCATGAGAGCTCCGTGACCTCGGGCACGTCGCTCTGTCTCCAGAAGACCGCGCGCTCCGGGTCGAGCCCCATGGCCAGATAGGCGACCACTGCCTCGCGTACGTTGTCACGCAGAGCCTCCGGGTCCCGGCTCGTCGTCAGCGCGTGGTAGTCCGCGATGAAATAAAAGTGCTCCCCCTCGCGCTCTTGGAGCTCGATGTGCGGGCGCATGGCCCCAAACCAGTTGCCCAGATGGAGCAGCCCGCTGGACTGGATGCCGGAGAGGTAGGTGTTCAAGTAGGACTCCTGGGGTCGTGAGCGGGGACTCTACCGACTCAAACACTCTTGGAACAGGAAGCTATGAATGATCCGGTTCCTTGAATCGAGGACTCGGGTATCGACAATTCAAGGCCCCCTCCATGTCTTCCCCCTCGCTGTACTCCTGCCTGCTCCTGGCTGCCGCCTCCACATCTTGCGCAGCCCTCGACACGGAGCGAAATCTCGCGCCCTTGTACAGCGAGCACTGGACCGCAGGAGGCGGAGTCGGGATCGAAGGCCTAGGGGGCGCGGTCCTCACCCACCGGCCCTCGATAGAAGCCGAGCTCGACTCCTGGGCGATCCGCCCGCTCTTCATCCACGAGTGGGAGGAGGGCCTGAGCCGCACAGAGTTCTTCCACCCGCTCGGGACCGTGACGAGGTCGCAGGAAGAGTTCACCTGGAACCTCGTCCCGATCGCGCGCTACTCCCGGAAGAAGGCTCCGGAGGCCAAGTCTCCGAACAACTTCATGGACCGGTACACGCTCTTGGTCCTGCCGCTCGGGCTCTACTTCTCTCAGTTCCCCGACGGGCGGCGAGTCCGCGCAGCCTTCCCCTTCCTCGGAGCCACGGACGGCTTCCTCACCTTTGACCGGATCGAGTTCGCTCTCTTCCCGGTCTACATGCGCACAGAGCGGGCGGGACGGACCACCTGGCACTGGCTCTTCCCCTTCTTCTCGTACACGGAGTCAGACGACGGGGAGGCCTGGCGGGCCTGGCCGCTCATCGGGCACAACCAACGCGACGGAAACCGCTTCGCTGAACCTGGAGCGGAGGAGAGACCGCTCCCGCGCTATGACCGCTGGTTCTTCCTCTGGCCGATCTTCCAGTACCAAAAGAACGACCAGCGCCTCGGCCCCGATATGGAAGAGACCTCTTGGACGGTCTTCCCTCTCATCGGCAGAACGGAGCAAGGCACCTTCGAGAGCACGACCATCCTGTGGCCCTTCATCGGATACTCCAAAGATCCCGCCACCGGCTTCTCCTCGCTCGACCTCCCCTGGCCGCTCATCAACATTCAAGAGCCAGGCTCGAGCCAGCGCGCGCGGCGTTACCGCTTCTGGCCCTTCTACTCCATCTACGAGAGCGACGGGATGATCGCGCGCTCCTGGGCGTGGCCCCTCATCCAGCACCGCAAGGAGGAGTACAGTGACGGTGAGCGCAGGACCTTCTCGGTGCTGCCCTTCTACCAGTCCTTCACGCGCACTTATGACGACGTGGAGGAGCCCACGCAGTGGCAGAAGCTCTGGCCCCTCTGGCAGCACGAGGAGGGCCCCGACCACGTGAAGAGCGCGCTGCCCGCCCTGAACCCGCTCTGGTACACCCCCGCCTTCGACCGTCACTACGGCTGGCTCTGGGAGCTCTACGCGAAGGACGCACAGGGCGGGCGCAGCCACGAGCGCGGCTGGCTCGGGCTCTGGCGCCGCGAGGCAGATGAGCACGAGATCCGCACCTCACTCGGCGGGCTGTGGTCGCGCCGCACCTACCGCTCCAACGGCGCCTTGACCCACGAGAACTCCCTCCTTTTCGGGCTCTTTCGGTGGCGCAGCACCGAAGGTGAAGGGGCAGACTTGCTCCCGCCGGCCCTCCCGGGACCGGGCTGGCCGCTCAGGCCTTCCACCGAGCTCCTCGCGCCGCCCGCGAACAGCCCCGCACCCCAAACACCCTGACACCCTTGGCTGAAGCTACAGAGATCCAAGCTCAAGAAGAGCCGGCCGCCGCCCTCAAAAAGGACGCGGCCTTCATCTCGTTCTTGAGGAGCGAGGGCGAGCGCATCGAGCTCCTGCTGCGGACCCTCCGCAGGCTCGGCCACACCCCCAAGCGCGCCAGGCTCGTCTACGAGCAGATGTTCCTCTCGGGGATCCAGACCCTCCACGTCGTGCTCCTCGTCGGCCTCTTCATCGGGATGATCGTCTCGCTGCAGACCGGCATCGAGCTCGCGAAGCTCGGCCAACAAGACCAGATCGGAACCATCGTGGCGATCTCTATGGCTCGTGAGATGGGCCCCTTCATCACAGGCACGATCCTGACCGCGACGGTGGGCTCTGCTATCGCCGCGGAGCTCGGGACCATGTCGGTCTCGAACGAGCTCGACGCGCTCAAGGTGATGAGCATCGACCGCCTGAGCCTGCTCGTCCTCCCCCGCCTCGTCGGGCTCGCCCTGATCGCGCCGCTCTTGACCCTCGTCTGCGACACCGTCGGGATCATAGGGGGCGCCTTCGTCGCACAGGCCCAGCTCAACGTGGGCTATGAGATGTACATGACCTCAGCGATCGACGCCCTGCGACCGACGGGGTTCTTGCTCAACCTGCCCAAGGACCTCTACGCGGGCCTCATCAAGGCCGTCGTCTTCGGCGGGATGATCGCGACGGTGGCCTGTAACGAGGGCCTCAAGACGACCGGCGGCGCGCTGGGCGTCGGGCGCTCGACCCGCTCCGCCGTGCGCGACTCGATCATCGGAATCATCGTCCTCAACTACTTCATGACCTGGTTCATGTACCAAGCCTGATGACGACTCAAGCCACAGAGACCGGACCGGTGATCCGCTTCACCGACGTCTGCAAACGCTTCGGAGAGAAGGTCGTCCTAGACGGCTTCTCGATGGAGCTCTCGCGCGGCAAGACCCTCTCCATCATGGGCCCCTCGGGCGTCGGAAAGTCCGTGACGCTCAAGCACGCCATCGGCCTCCTCACAGCCGACTCTGGCAGCGTCGAGGTCTTCGGGAGAGACATCAGCGAGGCCACGAGCGCAGAGCTCGCCGAGATGCGCAAGCGCATGGGCTACGTCTTCCAAGAGGGCGCCCTCATCAACTGGCTCTCAGTCGGTGAGAACGTCGCCCTCCCCCTGCGGGAGAACACCGACCTCGGAGAGGATGAGATCCGGACCCTGGTAGAGGAGCGCCTGCGGCTCGTCCACATCCCGGACGCCTGGGACTTGATGCCTTCTGAGATATCAGGAGGCATGAAGAAGCGCGTCGGCATCGCCCGCGCCCTGATCACAGACCCCGAGCTCATCCTCTACGACGAGCCGAACGCGGGCCTCGACCCAGAGATCGCCCGCTCCATCAACGCTCTCATCCGCGAGCTGCAGGAGGGCCTCGGCGTCTCCTCGCTCGTGGTCGAACACCGAATTGACTGCATCAAGACGGTCTCCGATGAGGTCCTCTTCCTCGACGGGGGCAAAGCCTTGGTGCAAGCTGACCCGGAGGAGTTCTTCCACTCCAACCACCCCCGCCTCGCCCGATTCTTCGGCAAGGAGTCTGCATGAGCACTCGCCTGAACCCCGGTCGCCAACTCATCCTCGGCATCTTCATCGTCGGCGCGTTGAGTCTGCTCGCCTACTACACCTTGTTCCTGAAAGAGTTCAGCCTCTTCAGTGAGCAGGCGCAGATCAACGTCACCTTCGACGAGGCCCGAGGGCTGCGTGCTGGG
>JAKVCE010000013.1 GCA_022447405.1 Planctomycetota bacterium
CACCGTGATCACCCCGTTGCTGGAGGAGAGCCCCTGCACCCGCAACCTCGGGTTGCTCCCCGTGCTCGTCACGGCAGCGCGAGTGAACCAGACGTCGTTGTTGCTCCCGGAGAAGTTGTTGCCCGTGATCGTGATGGCGTTCCCCACCACCTCGACCCCGGTGATCTCGCACTTGTTGGAGTCTGCTGTTCCGTAGATGTACTGGACCCCGTCGATGTCATCGGCAGCGATCGAGCGCTGACCGATCCCTGTGCCAGAGATCGTGGGGTACATCGTCGCCACCCCGGAGGTGGAGTGTCCCAGGCCGAGGGCGTGCCCGTACTCGTGGCAAGCGACGCCCTGCAGGCAGTAGCCGAAGACGCTGTAGTCCGGGCCATCATCCCAGGTGTGCCCCTCGCAGAAGCGGATGCGCCAACCGTTCGAGATGGGCGTCTCGCAGTAGGCGAGGACGCCAGAGCTGCAGGAGCCGACCGCCGACATGATGTTGTCGTTCGAGCCGCCTACGCCGCTGGCGTTGCCAGCCCAGTAGGGGTCGAAGTCTGCGCCCCCAGAGCCGAGCGCGCTGCCGTTGGCGGGGTCACCTGTGCCGTCTGCGTAGGCGCGAGACGACCACTCCACGCAGGCCTTCCAGATCGACATCTCCGCACCCTGCGCGCCGGGGAAGTTCGGGTGCGGCACATCGTTCTCGTTCGTGCTGGGGTCCTCGAAGTTGTTGTAGACCCTGAAGTCCCGCTGACTCTGCGAGAGGGAGCCGCCGATCGTGGTGAAGGCGGCGACCTCAGCAGCTGGGAGCAGGAGCTGGGCGAGGAGCGCGAGGCAGGAGAGGGGCGCGAAGAGTGAACGCATGAGCTCTCTCCAGCCTACCTCCACCCCTCAAAGATGTGTGCCCGGAGCCCCTCGCTCTGCATGACTCTCCCCTCCTTAGGGACAGAAGACCACGTTCAGGCCGTCAGAGAGGTTGAAGTTCGAACCGCCTCCGGACGGGTCGCGGAACCAGAACTGAAAGTTGAACTCGGTACCGTCGACGATCGTGCCGTTGCCGCTGTTCATCGGTGGCTGGCCGTAGTCGAGGGTCGAGTAGGCGTCGCCGAAGGCGTCCGTCGTGGTGATCGGGAGGCGGAAGGTCCCGAGGAAGCCGCTGCCGACGCACCTGAACCCGTTGCCAAAGGAGGCGAGGATTTGGTTCGGCCCGTAGTAGAAGATCCCGAACTGGTTAGGGACCGCGCCGTAGCACTCGAGGACGAGGTCGTTCGCGGAGTAGCTCGCGCTCCCGCTGAACCCCATGCTCGCCCCCCAGCCTGCGCTGTTCGGCATCGTCGAGCAGTAGTTCGTCGGGTTGTCGCAGCCGCCGTCCCCGCCGCCGGAGCCGTGATCGAGGTGAGCGACGTGCGTGCCCCAGACGTTGGTCGAGTGCCCGTACTCTTGCACTGTCCAGAAGGTCCCGTCCGTGGGGTCGGTGACCGTGAGGCTGTAGTCACCGAAGCGGTTTCTACCGGCGCCGTCGATGTTGTTCTGAGGCGCGTTCCCCGCGCGGTACTGCACCGGTGAAGACATCACGCCGGTGGGGTCGCTCGACTTTCTGCCTGAGTACCACGCGCCGGCATACTCGTTCGCGTGAGAGCCCGAGAAGCCCATCACCACATCATCCGCGGAGTTCACCGCGATGCTCGGGAAGAAGTAGTGGCGAGTCCCGTCGCTGACAGTGCCAGACTGAACTACGGAGAGAGAGACCGGGTCGAGCTGGTACCACCTGGCCGCGGCGCGCCCACCCTGATTGACGGCGTGCGCCGTCCAGATCGAGCCGTTGCGATACACGGCGTTCATCAGGCGGTCACCCACCGTGTCGAGGTTCGTCGTGCTCCCGAGCGCTGGGGCGTCCGGCGGGCTCCCGTGGGTCCCAACCGTGATGTAACCCACCGTCTGCAGCGTCGGACTCGTCATCGAGCCGCTGAGTCGGCGGACCCGGATGCGGTTGTTCGAGTTGACAGAGACGAAGTACTGATAGTCCGGGGACCCGTAGGTGTGGCAGGGCTGGATCGCCCCCTCCCACGGCAGGTCACGGAAGGCCGTGACGGTCCCGAGGCTCGGGTTCGACGCCAAGAGCGGCGCCTTGTCGATGGCGAAGAGGGACATGTCAGAGCCGCTGCCGACCATGTAGGCGGCGGAGTAGATCCCGTGCTCGTCCACTCCGAGGGTGGGGTAGTCCGGCCAGGTCCCAGCGTCCGATCCCTGAGAGACGTTGAAGCTCGTCTTGATCCAGCTCCCCGTGGCGTCGCTCGTGAGGGAGTAGGCGAGGTAGAGCTCGTTGGAGAAGTCTGTGACCAGGACGATGAAGCGGTCGTGGTGCTGGTCATAGGCGACCCTGGGGTCACCGCTAGACCCCGGCAGGAAAGAGGTGAGGCCCATGCTCGCGAGGGTCTGACCGGTGGTCTTGTCGTAGACGGCCCACGCGCGGTTGACACAGACGAGCACCTGAGTCGGACCGACCGCTGCGCAGTGGTCCGGCGGATAGGAGGAGCCGTGCTGCCCCATGCGCAGAGTCTGAAAGTCCCCTAACAGCTCAGGCGACGAGCCCATGACGCTGACCCCAAAGGTCAGGCTCTCGGCGTCGCCCTCTTGGAGCTCCTCCTCCTCGGAGGGCGGCGCCTCCGGCGCGTGGACGCCCTCGTCGGTGAAGCCGGTCCCGTCCTCCCAGACCAGGCCGTGATAGCCCTTGCCCGAGAGCGCTTGCCCGAAGTCGCAGTCCTCGAAGTCGATGACGACGGTGCGATCACCAGCTGCGACCTCTGCATCCCGTCTCGTGAAAGCGAGGTCATCGATCGCATACCAGGCCGCCTTCCCCAGCACGGGGTCCGCCTCGAGGACGACCCGGTCGATCTTCTCCAGCTCTATGGAGAACCAGCGCGGGCGGTCAGAGATCTCGCTGAACCACTCGGTCTCTCCGACTCGCTGGCCGTCTCGGTAGCCGACCGCGCGCACCCGCTCGGCCCAGATACCCGCGCCAGCCTGGCCGGAGATCCAGAGCCCGTGGAAGTCGACGGCTCCGTTGAAGCCGATCCCCATGCGCACGTCACCCCACTTGTTGTAGGCGTTGTGCACGCCAGAGTGCGGGTAGTAGGTGGAGCGTCGGCTCGCGATCTGCCACGCGCCGGGGCGCCCGTTCCGGCGCTTCTTGTTCGGCGCGTTCTTGGGACGGAGCCGCTCTCGCTCGAGCGCTGGCGCTAAGCCCTCGATGACCGCCTCTGAAGTGGGAACCTTCACGCCCCTGATGGGCTCCTCGGTCTGCCGGAGCGGGACTGTGACCAGCTGCGCCCTGCGGGACACAGGGAGGCCGGACTGGGCACTAGAGGTCGCCTGAGCGAGCAACAGGATCGCGAGAGAGAGCGCTAATTTGCGTCCCGTCATGGTCATAGGGGGCTCCTTTGGAGGGTCTGCGCGGATCGTTGGGCGCGAACTCCTAGCCCCGAGACGGGGGAGCTTCGTGAAAGGTGCCTGGAATTCGTGGCTAAAGCGCACAGGATGGGGTCAACGGATCCTAACACGGGACTCTACGGACGCCCTGAAAGGAGCGAGCCTCAGAGCCTCCGCCTCTGTATGATCCCGCCCAAGCCATGACCGCCCCCGCTGTCGCCAAATCGTGCCCCACTTGTGGTGCGCCGATCACCAGGGAAGACCTCTCCCTCTGCTCCTACTGCGGCTCGCCCCTCCAGCTGGGCGGCGCGCAGGAGAACGCTGAGGCTGAGCGGAGCCTGAACCAAGAGCGCCTCGGCAAGATGCCCGAGAAGGAGGAGTGGAGCGCTGCCATGGATTGGGAGCCCCTCATGGCCTCGCGGTACCCCGGCGGAAGCGCGGTCGCCATCCCGCTCCTGTCTGGGAGCATCGCAGCGATCATCACCGCCTGGGTCTTTAACTATGTCGCCGGACTGGTCATAGGCTCGGTCACCCTGATCACGCTCTTCGCCCGCCACCTGCGGCAAGATCCGGTCTCTCCGCTGAACCCCGACGCCCCGCTCTTGAAGCGCGCCGCGGTCGTCCTCGACCGCCGCAGCGAGACGGAGATCGTGGGTGGAGACGGGCGCACCACCTACTACTTCATCCTGGAGTTTGCCGACGGAGCGCGCGGCGAGTTCCGCTTCCCGGGACGTGGCGCCACCTTTGACCTGATGGTGAACGGGGTCACGGGCGTCGCCTACACGCGCGGCGCCGACCTGCTCGCCTTCAAGAAGATCCGGGTCTGAGCCCACAGGCCCTCTCCTTTGCGAGGGCGGGCCCGCGACCGACGCCGGGCGGCGGCCCTGCGCTGCTGGGCGCTCACGCCAAATTGCGACATTCAATCGGCGCAGTTCTGCGGTTTTTTGGGCTACCTATGGGCCTCCCCGTGCGTACTCCTCCATGCGAGGCCCAAATACCCACAAAACTGGCGATTTCGGCCAAAATGGAGGGGTCTCACGCGCAATAGCACTGGCCGAGACGGCCCTGATCCCGCGTAAAAACACCGCCATGATGTCTAAGAAACGAATGGAGCCCTACGACGCTGCCTGGGAGCAGCGCTATCAGGAGATCCACGAAGAGCTGCGAGGCGCTATCGGAGACGTCGCCCTCGCCATCGAACACATTGGGAACACCTCGTTCTCTACCCTCATCACCACCACCGTCCTGGACGTGATGATCGGCGTCGCCGACATAAACGTCGCGGACACATGCGCTGACCGCATGATCCCCCTCGGCTACGAGGCCCTCGACGAAGGAGGCGGCCCTGACCAGCGCTTCCTGAAGCGCGTCTACCCTGACGGCCTCAAGGTGCGCGCTCACATCGTCGAGCGCTCTGGAGAGTTCTGGGGGGAGCAGCTCCTGTTCCGGAACTTCCTCCGTGAGAACCGGGAGACGGCCGTGGAGTACGCTCACCTCACGAAACAGCTCGACGACAAGGATGAATTCCTCACAAAGAAAGAGGAGTTCATCGCGAACGTCGTCCGCCAAGCGCGCGCCGTCGACTGATCCGCTCGCCCATCACCGCCAAGCGGCGGAGACCCAGAGGCCTGAAGCCGCCGGCTCCGGGCCTCTTGTCGTTAGACTCTGAGCCGTGCACCCGATCAAGATCTCACGCTGGCTCGCGAAAGAGGTAGACGCGCTCCGCTTCGCGCCGCCCACAGCCTGCACCTACAACCCCCTCGTCCACGCCCGGAGACCGCACGAGGCTTACCTCGAGCGCTACGCGAGGCAGGGCGTCGACGCCCTCTTCCTCGGTATGAACCCAGGGCCTTGGGGCATGGCGCAGACCGGCGTCCCCTTCGGCGAGGTGAACTTAGTGCGTGAGTTCCTCGGGATCGAAGAGCCCGTCCTTCAACCCAAGGTCCTCCACCCCAAGCGGCCCATCGAGGGCTTCGCCTGCACCCGCAGCGAGGTCAGCGGTCGCAGGCTCTGGGGCTGGGCGCAAGACAGGTACAAGACCGCGGATCGCTTCAGCGATCACTTCTTGCTCTCGAACTACTGCCCCTTGGTCTTCATGGAAGACACCGGTCGCAACCGCACGCCTGACAAGCTCCCTGCGGCTGAGCGCGAATCGCTCTTCGAGATCTGTGACGAGGCCCTGCGTCGCCTGGTCGAGTGGTGCCAACCAGAGCGCGTGATCGGCGTCGGCAAGTTCGCGGAGGGGCGGGCGATCGCGGCCTTAGGTGAGGGCGCGCCCCCCATCGGCACGGTCCTTCATCCGAGCCCCGCGAGCCCTGCCGCGAACCGCGGCTGGGTCGAGCAGGCGGAGCGGCAGCTCACCGCGCAAGGGATCCAGCTGCCCGAGGGCGAGGTCGCCTCTAGCTGACCTCGGGTCAGTCCCTGACGCTCGGCTCGTGGTCGAGACCGGGGAGACCGAACATGCGATCTGACCCAGCGCGGCGTCACGGGCGGGAGAGCGCAGTCCGTCGGTCCGAAGCGCAGCTGGAAGTCCACCGACCCACCCCAGCCCTGATAGCTCTCCGCGATCTGCTCAGCGTCCACCTCAAGAGAGGCGTCCGATAGCGGCGCGAGCTCGAGCTCTTCTACCCCCAGGCAGGAGGTCACCCACAGGAGGGAGAGGGCTAGGGCGGCTACAGAGGGCCTGCGCATGGTGTGAAGGTACGGCAGAACCCTAGCCTTGTTCATCCTCCTGTATCATCAAGTTCGCGCCCGCCCCCCAAGCAGCACCTCCAACTCGCACACAACATGAGAGCTCTCTCGATCTCCCTCGCGCTCTGCGCCCTCTCAACGACCTCCCTCGGACAGTACAGCGGCCTTGAGTTTGAGATCGCGGAGGACCACCCGATCATTGACGGGATCCCCCGCGCCGTCGTCCGTCTCTACGCGAGCTATGACGACAGCGTCAGTCAACTGAACGCCGTCTACGGCAACGCGACAAACCCGCTCTCGATCACAACGAGCGACCCGCTCGGCTTCTACCAACACCCAGCAGGCGGCGACACGAGCCTCGCCATCAACCCCGCCTCCTTCCCCTTCATCCCCGAGCTCGAGTACGACTCATGGGTCACCGTCGGCGCTGAGGACAACACGGACGGCAACCAGCTCCTGAACATCGGCGTCGACTTCGCGCCCTGGAACGCCGCCGGGCCGCTCGACGCAGACAACGGGACCTGGTTCTGCATCCCCGACGCTCCACAGAACTTCCCCGACGCGAACGGACGAGTGCTGATCGCTCAGCTGAGCGTCACCTATGGAGAGACGATCTCCGGGACCGTCCAGCTGCAAGGCAAGGACGCAGCGGGCCAGACCACGGAGCACCTCGATCAGGCCTTCTTCATCCCCACCGGCGCAGGTGGCGCCGAGTACTGCACCGGCGATGGGGCGGACGGGCTCACGTGCCCGTGCGGGAACCCGAGCACCTCTGGCGGCTGCCTGAACGGGACAGGTAACGGCGCCCGCCTCTTCGGCGAAGGCTCCACGAGCATCACGGCCGACAACCTGATCCTCACGGCCGTCGGCCTCGTCCCTGGTGAGCCAGGCCTCTACTTCCAGGGCAACAACCGCGTCGCTGGCGGGAGCGGAGTCCACTTCGGGGACGGCCTGCGCTGCGCAGGAGGTGGGGTCATCCGCCTCCAGGTCCGTATGGCGAGCGGGTCGGGCGAGTCGGAGACGACGGCCTCCATCTCAGGCCTCGGCGGCGTTCAGCCTGGAGACGTGAAGCGCTACCAGCTCTGGTACCGAGACCCCGACACCACCCCCTGCGGCTCGGGCTTCAACCTCTCCAACGGCTACGAGCTCACCTGGGAGCTCTGAGGTAACGAGCGAAGCGCCAGCGGAGCCCAGGATCCCTTATCCTGTGCTCCATAGATGCGCTCCCTCCTGCTCCTCTTACCGGCCCTCTTGGGGCTGTGCCGCTACACCGTCCGTGACGTCGCCTTCGTCGACTTCGGAGACGAGTCCTATCGACTAGAGCTCCGCGCGCCAGGGCAGGACGCTGAGGCCCTGGGCGTCGTGGCCTCCTCTCTCCTCGACACGAACGTGAGGTACGAGGTAGACGAGCTCGAGGCGCTCAGCTCAGAGCGGCCCAAGGTCACGCTGCACCACCCAGACGGTCGCAGCCTGGAGGTCGACGTCTGGAGCGACGACTCCCTCGACGCCGTGAAGCTGGCTGGCATCTCCAGCTCTCCTCTTCGTGACCGCATGCTCGACGAGGTCTTCTCGCGCTATGCCTTCTGCCTCTTGGTCGAGGGCGAGGACCCCGAGAAGAACGCCAAGGCGCACGAGGTCATCGACGGCGCCTTCACAGAGCTCGGGAAGATCTTCGCGCAGATGCCAAAGGCTGTCGGTGACAGGCCGCGCCTCACCACCCTCCCCCACGACAGGCGCGCCGACGAGCGCGTCCTGCTCTTCGGCCTGGGCATCGACGAGGCAGGCAAGGAGCCGGCGCTCGCCGTCCTCATGGGTCGCGGGCGTCGCGTGGGACCGGTCCTCGTCGACGAGGAGATCTCGCCGACCGCCGTCTTCGGGATCCTCAACGCCATCGGCCAATCTTGCGAGTGTGACCTCGACCGCTCCTGGATGCAGGGGCCCCGCGTCCCGCTCCGCTGGGACGCAGCCGCGAAAGAGCGCGTCGTCCAAGACCTCTCCTTCGACGCCGAGAGCCCCTTCGTGAAGACGGAGATCTCAGGCATCCTCGCCCGCGGCCCACAGCACACCAAGGGTGAGGCCGGGGTCAGCCTTGAGGAGGCGCTCCTCGCCTATGAGGAGATCGTGATCCCCACGAGAGAGCTCGAGGAGGAGCCCACGGCCCAAGCGGCGACGACCCCTGCTCCGACGGAGACTGTGCGAGAAGAGCCCGCGCCCAGGAAGAAGCGGTGGCTCGCCATCGCCGTCGCGCTCATCACCCCCGTACTCGTCAGCGCGCTCTTCCTCCTCCTCCAGTCTCGAAGAAGGGGCGAGCGAGCGTGAGCGTCCTCTACCAGATCTACGCCGAGGCGACGCACCGCTGGGTGCACTCCCTCCTCCTGTTTGGCGCGCTCTTCATCGCCGCAGCCCTCCCGGTCGCCTTCCACACCACCGGCAGCGCGGCGAAGCGTGAGACCAGCCGCCTGATGCGCGACCTCGGCTACAACGTGCGCATCCTCCCTAAGGACGCAGAGCTCAGCTCCTACTGGGCGCAGGGCTTCGCCGACGGCGCGCTCCCGGAAGAGGCTGTGCAGCGCTTCAAGACGGCGGACGACCTCTCCTACAACCACCTCCTCGCCATGCTCGCCGGCCGCGTCGAGTTCCGCGGCGCCTCTGTCCTGCTCACCGGGCTCACCGCGGAGGTCGCGCCCCAGACCAAGAAGAAGGGGTCCATGATCTTCGAGGTGGAGCCTGGGACCGTGCACCTCGGCCACGCCGTCGCCAAGGGCGCGACCGCGGGCGAAGAGATCGAGCTCAGCGGGCTCAAGCTCACCGTCGCAGCCGTCCTCTCCGAGGCCGGCACCATCGACGACACGCGCGCATGGGTGCACCTCTCCGACGCGCAGAAGATCCTCGCCATGCCCGCGGTGGTCAATGAGATCCAAGCCCTCGAGTGCTACTGCGCTGACCCCGGCGTCGACAACCTCGAGCGCCTGCGCGAGGAGCTCGAGACCATCGTGCCCGAGGGCCAGGTCCTCAGGATGGACGCCGCCGCCGAGGTGCGCGAGAAGCAGCGGCGCCTGAGCGAGGAGTACTTCGAGCTCTTGCTGCCATGGATCCTCGCCGCCTGCGCCGGCGTCGTCGCCTTGCTCACCGCGATCAACGTGCGCGAGCGCCGCGCAGAGATCGGGATCTTGCGCGCCCTCGGCCACGGCTCCGGGCGGATCGCGAGCCTCTTCCTCTTGAAGGCCGCAGGCTTCGGGATCGACGCCGCCCTCTTTGGCTTCGCCGCGGGCTCCTGGCTCGCCCTCGAGTTTGGCCCAGCGGTCTTCCCCGTGACCGCCGGGAAGATCGTGGTCGAGTGGAGCCTCTTCAGCTACGCCCTCATCGGGCTGCCCCTCTTCGCGGCCTTCTCCGCGCTGCCCTCCACCCTCGCCGCGGTCTTCCAAGATCCCGCTGAGACGCTCAGGGAGGAGGGGCCGTGATCCGCGCGCGCTCCATCGAGCACACCTGGCGTGACGCCAGTAGAGAGGTGCGCTGTCTCAACGGCCTGGACCTCGAGCTCGAGGCCGGAGAGTTCTGCTGCCTGCGCGGCGTGAGCGGGAGCGGGAAGACGACCTTGCTGCTCGCCCTCGGCGGGATGTTGAGGCCCACGGAGGGGAGCGTTCAGATCGGAGACGAGGACCTCTACTCCCTCTCCAGCGGGGCCCGGGCGCGGGCGCGGGCGCGCGAGATCGGCTTCGTCTTCCAGATGTTCCACCTCGTGCCCTACCTCACGGCTCGTGAGAACCTCCTCGCCGTCCGCTCCAAGCTCGGGAAGCCCGCGCGCGAGGCCCGGGCTGACGAGCTCCTGGAGTCAGTGGGTCTCACAGACCGCGCGGACCACCGCCCCGCCGCGCTCTCGGCAGGCGAGCGCCAGCGCGTCGCCGTCTGTCGTGCGCTCTTCAACAACCCGACCCTCGTCCTCGCTGACGAGCCCACGGGGAACCTCGACCCAGACTCGGCCGCGGTCGTGCTCGACCTCCTCACTCAATACACCGCTCAAGGAGGCGTCGTCCTCATGGCGACGCACTCTGAGACACCAGAATCCAGGGCAAGCCGTACCCTGTGGCTGCGCGAAGGAACCCTCCACACCACCTGATCGCCCATGCTCTACACCACCCTCCTCCTCGCCGCGACCGCCTTCAGCGGCGCCGACTGGCCGACCTTCCGCGGCAACGCGGCGCGCACCGGCGCGAGCAAGGCCGACCTCGCCTTCCCCCTCACCGAAGAGTGGGTGCACTCAGGCTCCGGCCGCCCGCAAAACGCCTGGCCAGGGCCCGCACGGCACGACCTCTACAACAAGGTCGTCAACCTCACGCCTAGGCTCTGGTTTGACCGAGCCTTCTACGTCTCGATCGCAGACGGCCGCCTCTTCTTCGGCTCCTCCGCCGACGAGCAGATCCACTGCCTCGACGCGGAGACCGGCGAGGAGCTCTGGTCCTACTACACCGAGGCGCCGGTCCGCTTCGCGCCGACCGTCGTCGGTGGGAAGGTGATCGCGGGCTCGGACGACGGCGTCGTCTACTGCCTGAGGGCCTCGAACGGTGAGCTGATCTGGAAGGAGCGCATCGCCCCCGACGACCAGCGCCTGCCTGGCAACGGCAGGATGATCTCGCTCTGGCCGGTGCGCACCGGCGTCGTGGTCTCGAACGGGATCGCGTACGTCACGGCGGGGCTCTTCCCCTCGGAGGGCTCTTATGTCGCCGCGCTCAAGGTCTCGAGCGGCGACACCGTCTGGAAGAACAACTACAAGGACATGGCGCCGCAGGGTTACCTGCTCGCGAGCAAGGACCACCTCTTCGTGCCCGCCAGCCGCTCGACGCCCTACGTCTTCGACAGGCGGGACGGCAAGCGCCTCCGCCAGCTCGGCGGCAACAGCGGGACCTTCGCCATCGTCGCGAACGACGACCTCGTCTTCGGCCCGGGCAAGACCGGCGACATGACCGAGGCCAGCGGGAGCGGCGCGCAGATCGCGAGCTTCAAGGGACAGCACATGATCGTCACCCGCGGGACGAGCTACATCCACACCACGACAGAGCTCTCCGCCTTGAAGCGTGAGGAGTTCGTCTCGCTCACGAAGGAGCGCGGCGAGCTGAACAAGCGCAGGGGAGAGCTCACGAGCTCGCTCCCCAACCTGAGCGGCGCTGACAAGAGCAAGGCCGAGCGCGAGCTCAAGCGGAGCGCAGAGCGCCTCGGCGAGATCGAGGTCGCGATCCGTGAGTGCATCCTCTGGCGACGCGTCTGCGACGAGCCCCTCGACGTGATCCTCGCAGGCGACGCGCTCATCGCGGGCGGCGAGGACTACATCGCCGCCTATGCGGCGAAGGACGGCGCCAAGCTCTGGACGGCCCCGGTAGACGGCCGCGCCTACGGGCTCGCCGCTGATGACGGAAAGCTCTACGTCAGCACTGACAGTGGCGCGATCCACTGCTTCGGCAACCCCAGCGAAGAGGAGGACAGCAAATGATCTCTCTCATCCTCACGGCGCTCAGCTGCGCCCCCATCCAAGACCCCAAGCCCAGCGAGGTGTTCGCCAGCTGGAGCTTCCGACCCGAAGAGGTCGAAGACAGCGAGGTCCGTGACCTCCGCGGCAAGAACCCCCTGCGGCTTGAGGGAGGCGCTCGCGTCTCCGCGGCGGGCCCTGGCGCGCTCATGTTCTCTAGCGTCGCACACCGAGCCGTGATTGACGCCGGGGTCTCCTCGAGCGCCCTCCCCAAGAAGGAGTTCAGCGCAGAGGCATGGGTCACGATCGACAAGGCCCAGCCGTGGGGCGCGATCATCACGGCCATGCAGGACAACGGGGGCTTCGAGAAGGGCTGGCTCCTCGGCTACGTCAACGACAAGTTCTGCCTCGGACTCTCGACCGAAGGGGTCGATGACGGCGACGGCTTGATGACCTATGTCACGGGCAAGACGCCCTTCCGGAGCGGCCGCTGGTACCACGTCGTCGCGACCTATGACGGGAAGCTCACCCGCCTCTATGTGAACGGCGAGCTGGACGTGGAGTCCGAACAACAGCACGGCGCGATCAACTACCCAGCCAACCTGTACTACGAGGTCGGCTCGTATCACGACGACAACGAGACCTACCCCATGATCGGGTGGCTCAGCGAGCTGACCTTGTGGCGTGATGCGCTCTCGAGCGAAGAGGTCTCAGCGCGCTTCCAAGCCGGCGCAGCCCTCCACCCTGCGATGACCCGCGCGACTGTGGGCGAGCGCACGCCCGCGCAGGCGGCCTGGACCTTCGATGACTCCCTCTCTCCCGAGAGCGCTCAGCTCGACGACGGCGCGGTGGTCCACGGAGAGTCGCTGCCCGCTTGCGCGCGCTTTGACGGGACCTCCGGCCGCGCGCTCCTCAACCCAGGCCCCGAGGGGCTCCCGAGCGACGCCGTCACCATCGAGAGCTTCGTCTACATAGAAGAGTCACAAGGCTCAGGCTGCATCGCCTCCGCCTTTGACCAGCACGGCGGGAGGGACTCTGGCTGGATCCTCGGCTGGCAGGACGGCCGCTTCCGCTTCGGCCTCTCCTCCGAGGACAACCCCGGAGAGATCACCTGGGTCACCTCCAGCGTCAGCATCGACCACCACCGCTGGTACCACGTCGTCGGCACCTACGACGGGAGCGAGCAAGCGCTCGTCGTGGACGGCAAGGACGCCGCCATCGGGCGCGGTGAGCTGGGCGTGATCCGGAACCCAGTCACGCCCCTAGCCGCTGCCGCCTGGTGGCAGGACGACGCGGGAGAGCACTTCTCACCCGTCCGCATCCAAGAGCTCCTGCTCTACGACCGCCCGATGGAGACCGCCGAGGCGGCCGAGCGCTTCGCCGCGAAGGCGCCCCTCTTCCCGAGCTCGATGACGCTCTCCTCTGGACCGAGCGTGCGCTACCTCTCGCCCACTGAGGCCCGAGTCTCCTGGACGACCAGCGCGCCGACGGCCTCCTTCATCGAGGCCACCGCTGCCGGTCGCGCCATGTCGACCGCACGCTCAGACGAGCCTAAGACCGAGCACAGCCTCACCCTCACCGACCTCGCGCTCGAGGTGCCCTACCACTTCCTCATCAAAGGCGAGGACGAGGGCGGGCTCCCGACACAGACGCGCACCTGGCTGCTCGACACCTCCTTCAACTACGAGCTCCTCCCCGAAGCGACAGGCGCAGCGACCTATCCCGACGACGAGCGCGGCGAGACCCTCGCGGCCTTCGCCGAGGAGATCCTCGCTGAGACCCCGCGCGACCGCGGCTGGGCGCTCGTCCTCGAGGCCGGTGACTGCCGCCTCGCCTATGAGCTCGCCATCCGCTCCGACCTCAAGATCATCTGCATCGAGTCGAGCTCGAAGCTGCGCAGCGAGGCGCGTCGCCACCTCAAGGGGACCGGCCTCTACGGCTCACGGATCAGCGTGCACAAGGGCAAGCGCAAAGACCTCCCCTACGGCGACTACTTCGCGAACGTGATCGTCGCCGCAGGCGCTCCCCTCGGTGAGGGACCGCGCGGCGCAGACGGAGAGGTCCGTCGCCTGCTCACCCCGAACGGCGGCGTCGCCTTCCTCCGCAAGGAGAGCGACGACGGCGTCGACGTCTTGAAGCGCGCGGCCCTTGAGGGCGCCGGCTCTTGGACCACCCAGTACGGAGACGCCGCCAACACCTCCTCGAGCGGCGACGAGCTCGTCACGGGCTCGATGACCATCGCCTGGTTCGGCCGCCCCGGCCCGCGACCCATGCGTGACCGCGGCGCTCGCAACCCCGCGCCGCTCTCAGCTGGCGGGATCATGTATGTGCAGGGCGACGACCGCATCTTCGGGATGGACGCCTACAACGGCTCGATCCTCTGGACCGTCGAGATCCCTGACCTCATCCGCACGAACGTGAAGGCTGACTCCACCAACATGATCTGTGACGAGGACCACCTCTACGTCGCGGTCGCGGACGCCTGCTGGGTGATCGATGGAGACTCCGGAGAGGTCTTGCGCAAGCTCCAGGTCCCCACCCCGACGGACCCGCGCTTTGGAGACGCGGAGAGGGTGTGGGGTTACCTCGCGCTCACCGAGGGCGCCCTCATCGGATCGATCACCCGCACCGAGGGGGTCTTCCGAGGCCGCAGCGGCGAGTGGTACGACGGCGGCGGCTGGGAGTTCGAGCAGGTCGTCTCGGAGGAGCTCTTCCGGATGAACCCCGAGACCGGTGAGGTGCTCTGGCGTCACTCTGGAGGCCTGATCATTCACTCCTCAATCGCGATCGACGATGGTGAGATCTACTTCGCTGAGGACCGCGCACCCTCCGACGCGAGCCTCTCAAAGGGCCGCCTCGTAGACCGCAACGGCAAGGACCAGCACCTCGTGAGCCTCGACCTCTTTGAAGGGACGAAGCGCTGGGAGAAGCAGCACGATCTCAGCAACTACACGAACTGCCTCTACACCTCTGTTGAGGACGGCGTCATGGTCCTCTTCGGCTCGAAGAGCGACTACAAGCTCGAGGCCTTCCGCACAGAGAACGGCACGCGGATGTGGGATGAGAAGTTCGGCTGGTCGAGGGACCACCACGGCGGCAAGGTCCAGCACCCCGTCGTCTTCGGCGGCAAGGTCTTCGCAGACGACAAGGTCTTCGACCTGAAGACCGGCGAGACCCTGCAGATCCCGATCCCCTCGCGCCGCGGCTGCGGGACGATGTCGGCCTCAGCAGACAACCTCTTCTTCCGCGATCACAACCACGGGATGTACAACCCGGAGACTCAAGAGCGGAACAACTGGGACGCCCTGCGCGGCGGGTGCTGGCTAAACATGATCCCCGCCGGGGGACTGCTCCTGACCCCCGAGGCCAGCTCTGGCTGCTCCTGCAACAACCCGATCCAGACGACCGCGGCGTTCAGGCCTATCGGCGGCATCGGCAAGTAGCTAGACGACTCCCCCTCAGCCTCACATGTCCTCTAAGACCCGACTCGGCCGCATCAACGGCGTCGCGCTCTCCATCCTGGGTTCGCTCGCCCTCCTCGCGGGGCTCGTCTGGTCCCTGCGAGGCGGAGAGGAGGAGCGCCCGAGCGCGGGGCGTCTGACGCTCTACTGCGCTGCAGGCTTGAAGCCGCCGGTAGAGGCCGCGGCGAGAGCTTACGAGGAGCGCTATGGGGTGCGGATCGACATCACCTACGGCGGGTCTGGCACCCTCCTCAGCAGCCTCAAGGTGGCGGAGTCCGGCGACCTCTACCTCGCAGCTGATGAGAGCTACTGCGAGCTCGCTCGCGGCGAAGGCCTCGCGCGTGAGACCTTCGCCCTCGCGACCATGCGGCCCGTCGTCGGCGTCCAGCGCGGAAACCCAAAGGGCATCGCGCGCGTGGCAGACCTCCTGGGCCCTGAGGTCCGGCTAGGCGTCGCCAACCCAGAGGCGGCTGCGGCAGGCCGCGTCGTCCGCTCAGCTCTCACCGAGAGCGGACACTGGGAGAGCGTCCAGGGCGCGGCGAAGGTCACAAAGCCCACCGTGATGGACCTCGCCAATGACCTGAACCTCGGGAGCCTCGACGCCAGCTTGGTTTGGGACTCCACCGTCAATCAGTTCGATGGCTTGGAGAGCGTCGACCTGCCAGAGCTCGCGGGCTGGAGTAAGTCCGTGACGATCTGCGTCCTCGAGTCCTCCGAGGAGCCGACCGCTGCGCTGCGCTTTTGCCGCTTCCTCTCCGCGAGGGACGCTGGGCTCCCCCTCTTCGAAGAGATGGGCTATGAGCCCGTGGACGGCGACCTCTGGGAGGAGCGGCCAGAGCTCTTGCTCTTCAGCGGCGGGATGCTGAACTCCGCGATCGACGACACCGTCCGCGCCTTTGAGGAGCGCGAGGGAGTGAGCGTCACCCGCGTCTACAACGGCTGCGGGATCCTCGTCGCACAGATGAACGCGGGGGCGTCTCCTGACGCCTACTTCTCCTGCGATCAGACCTTCCTCGACGTCGTGAGCGAGCGCTTCGAGCCGGGGACGACTGTCTCCTCCAATCGGATGGTGATCCTCGTCCGCAAAGGGAACCCCTCCAACATCCAGGGGCTCGCGGACCTCTGCGTCCCTGGCCTGGAGGTCGGCCTCGGGCACCCGGAGAAGTCTGCGCTCGGCGCCCTCTCATACCGCGTCTTCGAGAGCGCTGGCCTCAGCGATCGACTCGAGGCCTCTGGCAACGTCATCCTCGACTCAGCCACCGGCGACTTCCTGGTCAACCAGATGCGCACCGGCTCCCTAGACGCCGTCATCGTCTATCGCTCCAACGCGGCGGCCGCGCTCGAAGACGTCGACATGGTGGAGATCGATCGCCCCGGCGCGCTCGCGACTCAGCCCTTCGCCATCTCTCACGCGACAGAGCACAAGCAGACCCTCGGGCGCCTCTTAGACACGCTGTCCAAGGCTGGCTCTCGTGAACGCTTTGACGCCCTCGGCTTCGGCTGGGAGCGGAGGCTCCCGCAGGGGTCCAAGTGAGGCAGCCCGCCGACAGCCGGGACCGGGGCTTCATCGCGCTCCTCGCCCTCTTCGCGGGGCTCTACGTCGCCCTGATCGTCGGGATGCTGGTCGCGGACGCGACCTACACGACGCCCCGCGACCTCCTCAACGCCTTGGAGAGCGAGGAGATCCGCTACGCGGCCAAGCTCTCCCTGACGAGCTCCACGATCACCGCCCTCCTCTCGGTCTGGTTCGCCATCCCCATCGGCTACCTGCTCTCGCGCACGAACTTCCCCGGCAAGACCTTCGTCGACGGCGTCCTCGACATCCCCATCGTCCTCCCACCGATGGTGATCGGACTCTCGCTCCTGATCCTCTTCCAGAGCCCCATCGGCGAGGCGATCGAGTCCCAGTTCCCGGTGACCTACCGCGTCCCCAGCGTGATCCTCGCGCAGTTCGCTGTCTCCTGCGCCTTCGCGGTGCGCACGATGCGGGTGACCTTTGACCAGCTGCCAGAGCGCCCCGAACAGGTCGCGCTCACCCTGGGAGCGACCCGCGCGCAGGCCTTCTGGCGCGTCACCCTGCCCCAAGCTGGAGGCGGCGCGCTCTCAGCAGGGCTGCTCGCTTGGGCGCGCGCCCTCGGTGAGTTCGGCCCCATCCTCGTCTTCAGCGGCGCGACCCGCATGAAGACCGAGGTGCTGCCCTCGACAGTCTGGCTGGAGCTCTCCACCGGCAACCTCGAGGCCGCCGTCGCGGTCTCCCTCCTGATGGTCCTCGCAGCGATCACCGTCTTGGTCGCTGCCCGCGCCCTCGGCGTGAGGAGGGGCTGGTGATCCGCTTCGACTCTGTCGCCCTGAACCAGGGGGACTTCCACCTCTCGAACCTCTCCTTCGAGGTGCCTGAGGGTGCGTACGCCGTCCTCATGGGCCCGACCGGCTGCGGCAAGACCACAGTCCTCGAGCTGCTCTGCGGGCTCCGCGCTCCGATGATCGGGGCGATCTCCTTGGACGGCGTAGACGTGACCAGGATGTCCCCAGGCGCGCGGGGCGTCGGCTACGTGCCGCAGGACGGCGCGCTCTTCCCCAAGCTCAGCGTCGGTGAACAGATGGGGTTCTCGCTCCGGGTCCGCAGAGCGCCGGAGCAGGACATCGTCGCCCGAGTGAAGGAGCTGGGCGAGCTCTTGGGGATCGGACACCTCCTCGGCCGGCTGC
>JAKVCE010000130.1:0-2086 GCA_022447405.1 Planctomycetota bacterium
CGCCATGGACCGGGGCCTCAAGCGCTTCAGCGTTGGCGCTTCTGGCCTCAATGAAACTCCACATCGAACTGACGAAGACCACCCCCACTGCGACGAAGAGGACGCGCAGGGTTCGCTTGCTTGAACTCATGCAGCCCACCCTACACCTCAGCACTTCTTGCTTCACCTCGGCGTGCGCAAGGGTTGAGACTCACGCGAACAAATCAACTAGGGTGACAGCATGAAGCCGCTCTCTCACCGAGCCATGAGGCACAAGCTGCAGCTCGTCCTTGGAATGACGCTCTTAGGGGCGGCCTGTCAGGGACCCGCAGCGACCGTCGAGGTCATCAACTGGAACACCTATCACCTCTTCGACCACAAGGCGAAGCTGGAAGAGGCGAAGGGCTGGCTCGCCGAGGAAGCTCCCGATCTCCTCGCGCTGCAAGAGGTCCTGCACATCGATGAAGCAGGCCTGAGAGAGCTCGCCCTCTCCTGGGGACACGAGCACGCCGTCATGCACAAGGAGCGCGGTTACCCCGTGGCGCTCACCAGCACCGCCCCCATCGAGGTCGTCGAGCGGCGCGTCAAGGGCTTCCATCACGGCTACCTGCACGCGCGCACTCACGGGGTCGATGTCTTCGTCGTTCACTTCTGGCCCACCAAGGTCGGAGAGGCTGGAGAGGTCGCTGAGGTCGCGGCCAGGCTCGTGAGGGAGGGCCGCGAGGTGCTCGTGGTCGGAGACTTCAACGGGAAGATCCGCTTCGATGAGGACTACCTCCTGGAGCGCGGCTTCGCTGAAGAGCGAGACGGCGAGGTCTACTTCGATTACCGCCTGACGGACGCCTTCCTGGACCGCGGCTTCAAGGAGCTCGTGAGCGAACACAGCCCTAGCGACCTCTACACCTTCGGCGCGCCGGCCCTCATCCCGCGCTGGGCCAACACCCTGGAAGAGGTCTACGAGCGGCGACGACGCATCGACTTCATCTTCGCCAGCGCCGGACTCGCTGAGCGCTGCCTCGGAGCGCACGTGGACACGAACGACGACCGCGTGGGCCAGTACTCAGACCACTACCCGGTCCTCTGCACTCTCAAGCTCCAGGGCCTCAGCGCGTCCGACTGAGCGGGACCCCTGCCAGAGGCCTCGCCCGGCGGATTCAGGTGCGATGAAGGGGCGCGATAGCCCCTCACGCACCCCCAATCGCCGCCCAGATCACCGAAAGCATGCTAGCCTGCGGGTACAGGTCCCTCGAAGGCCCGGACAGGCCCCTCGAAAGCCCCGCAAGACAGGTAAAAACAGCATGCACGCACTCCAAGCACTGAGCCTCTCAGCCCTCCTCGCCGCACCCGCAGCCGCCTTCCAGGGGAGCGACTCCTGCTCCACGCCCACGCCCATCTCCGGCCAGGGCTCCTTCAACTTCGACAACACCGCCGCGACCACCGGGACCGAGGGCCAGAACGAGCTCCTCTGCCTCTACGGCGCCGGGCCGGCGATCGAGAGGGATGTCTGGTTCGCCTGGACCTCCGACTTCACCGGGCTCGCAGAGATCACCACCTGCGGCGGCACCTTCGACAACACCAAGATGGCTGCCTACCCGGGCTCGGGCTGCCCGACGAACGGCACCGCCCTCGCCTGCAACGACAACCTCCCCTGCGGCATCCAAGCCACCATCCTCATCGCCGCCCAGGCAGGCCAGACCTACCTGATCCAGCTCGGGAACGCGCCCGGCCAGTCCGCCTTCGGCTCTGGCAGCATGACGATCACGAACATCCCCCCCGCATTCAACCCGGCGAACGGTCACTACTACTACGTGATCCAGTCCGGTCCGATCGGCTTCAGCGCCGCGAAAGACATCGCTGAGAGCCTCTCCTACCAAGGCGTCACCGGACACCTCGCGACGATCAACGACGAGGCAGAGAACGACTTCCTCGCGACCTCCTTCGGCGTGCGGGCCTGGGTCGGCGGGTTCCAGGACACCGCTTCGCCCACCTACTCCGAGCCTGGCGGCGGCTGGAGCTGGATCACGGGCGAGGCCTTCACCTACTCCAACTGGAACGCGGGTGAGCCGAACGACTTTGGCAGCGGCGAGGAGTTCCTCGAGGTGTTCCC
>JAKVCE010000130.1:2096-3556 GCA_022447405.1 Planctomycetota bacterium
GTTCCCCGTCGGGCTCAGCATGGAGTTCAATGACAACGCCGAGTCCGGGAACAACCAGGTCGCCGCGCTCTACGTCGAGTTCAGCGACACCCTCCAGACGACTGTCTTCTGCAGCGGAGACGGCTCAGGCACCCTCTGCCCCTGCGCCAACTCAGGCGCCCCTGGCGAGGGCTGCGCCAACGGCACCGGCAGCGGCGGCATGCTCCGCTCCTCCGGGACCTCCAGCATCGCCAACGCAGACCTCGTCCTCGAGGGGAGCCAGATGATCCCCAGCCAGCCCGGCCTCTACTTCCAGGGCAACAACGCGATCAACTCCGGCAACGGCAACACCTTCGGCGACGGCCTGCGCTGCGCCGGCGGCGGGGTCATCCGCCTGCAGGTGCGCTTCTCGGACTCGACCGGCTCCTCAGCCACGAGCGTCGACATCGGCGCCTCAGGAGGCGTCTCCTCAGGCGACGTCAGGCGCTATCAGGTCTGGTACCGCGACCCCTCCACCAGCCCCTGCGGCACGCTCTTCAACCTCACGAACGGCCTAGAGATCGCCTTCAGCCGCTAGCCCACGGAGCCTCAGCCCAGCTCGTTCACCGCGCGGTGGGCCATCATGATCGCGGTCTTCGCGTCCGCGCCAGGCGCGGAGTCTGCGTTCTTGACCACGATGCGCCCGATACACATCGACAGGCGCTCCCCCGTGGGCTGTGGAGGGGCAAGCTCTGGTCCGACGCTTAGCAAGATAGGCCCGTACCCCAGACGTCAGTCCCTCACGGACCATAGAGCCCCAAAATCACCGTGGTTGAGCTAGATTGGAGCACCTTCTCCTCTTCAGGCTTCAGCGAATTCACCATGTCAGACACCCTCGAGAACGGACGAACCAAGCGTCACGGCAAGCTCCTGCTCCCGCTCGCGCTCCTGCTCCTCACCGGCGACGCCGAGGCCCAGTACGAAGAGAGGCTCTTCGAGGCTGGCAGCGGACTCCCCGGAGTCGACGTCTCTGGACGCTCCCTCAAGAACCGCCGCGTCAGGGCCGTGCACAGCGATGATGTGAACGACTCCGGCGCGACCGCGGACCTCCTCAAGCGGGACCCCTTCCTCGCCTACCAGCTCGGGAGGAACCTAAACTTCCGTGAGTTCCGGCTCAGCCACGGCGTGATGGGCGTGAAGACGGGCGACCTCTCCAGCGGCGTCAGCAACCTCGGCGGACCGATGCCCGACGGGAGCACCGCCAAGATCACGCGCAACAACCACCTCAGCTGCTCGAGCTGTCACAACCTCCCCCAGGGCAACCCCGGCGGCGGGACAAACTTCCACAAGGACTCCGGCTTCGGCAGGCAAGCGCCCCACTACTACGGCTCCGGCCTCGTCGAGATGATCGCCCTGCAAGTCCGCCAAGAGCTGCTCTCGCAGATCGACACGGACGGCAACGGCTGGGTCAGCACTCAAGAGGCACAGGACGCCCCTGACGA
>JAKVCE010000130.1:3566-6475 GCA_022447405.1 Planctomycetota bacterium
GGGAACAGCCCGAAGCTCTCCTTCGGCTCCCCGAAGCTCGACGCTGGCACTACAGGCAGCCCCTCCTTCAACAACATCATCCGCGTCTGGTACGTCGACCAGAACGGAGATGTCGTCCCCCAGGCCTCCTCCATCGATGGTGTCGCCGCCTTCGGCTACAACTTCAGCGTCGTCGTCTGGGGATGGGGCCAGGGCGTGGGGCGCAACGCGCTCAACCCGACCAACCGGGCCTTCCTCTGGGACCCCTTCAACGCCCACTCCCGCGACCCACACACCCCCCGACCCCGGGAACAACCTCTCACCCCTCGGCTACAGCATCGATGACCCCGACGGAGACGGGATCCTGAATGAGATCACCGAGGGTGATTTGGACTACGGCGAGTGGTTCATGCTCCACCTGCCCCAGCCCGCCTATGCCGGCACGCGCGGCTCGTACCGGCAGGGCGCGGACCTCATGCGCTCCATGGGCTGCATCAGCTGCCACACCCCGGACTGGAAGCTGCAGCCCAAGGGCCAAGGCTATGACGGTGACCGGCGCGTCTTCGAGCTCGCCGTCAACTGGAACAACAGCGCAGCCCGCCTCGAAGGTGAGCTGAGAGACCTCTCAACGACGGACGCGAACGGAGACCTCGAGCCCGCGGGCAGGGGCTACCTCATCAAGGGCGTGTTCTCAGACTTCAGACACCACGACATGGGCGAGGGCTTCGCCGAGGTCGACTTCGGCGGAAACATAAACACGGTCTGGCGCACCCCGCCGCTCTGGGGTGTGGGGACCGGCTTCCCCTGGGGCCATGATGGCCAGAGCCTGACCCTCGAAGACGTCATCCTCCGCCACGGGGGTGACGCCCAGAGCTCACGCGACGCCTTCGTCGCCGCCTCCCCGCAGGAGCAGGCCGCGCTCCTGCGCTTCCTCTCCAAGAACTGTCTCTATGACATCGAGAGCCTCCCCGCTGACATCGACGGAGACGGCGCGGTCTCGACGAACTTCATGGTGCAGGGCGTCGACACCGGCACAGAGCGCTTCAACGCCGAGTGGCTGTTCCGGGTGCCCCTGAAGATCCAGGGCATGTACCAGAACACCGACGGCGACTTCGTGCGCTCCTTCGCGGGCGTGAACCGCGTCCAGGCCTACGGGGAAGACCTCCCCTTCCGGATCGACACAGACAACGACTGCTGGCCCGACGTCATCGACGGCTGCCCCACGACAGCCGGCCTCAAGGACGGCTGCAACAACTGAGCTAGGCTCAGCGATCAGGCCTCAGCCGCGAGCGGCAAGGCGTCGGCGATGCGCTCGAGCGCGCCGTCCACCTCGTCGGCGGTGATGCTGAGGGGCATGCGGAAGCGGATCGAGTCCTCGCCAGAGGCGAGCGCCAGGACGCCGCGCTCACGGAAGGCCCCGAGCGCCTTGTCGCGCAGCTCGGCCGTCTCCATGGTGAAGGCGATCAGCGAGCCGACCCCGCGCACGTCCGAGAAAGCCTCGGTCTCGCGTGCGACCGAGCGCAGACCGCTGAGCATCTGCTCACCGCGCGCGAGGGTGTTCGCCCCGAGGTCCTCGGCGGCGATGATCTCCAGGAAGCGCTGAGAGCGGACCATGTCGACGAGGTTCCCGCCCCAGGTGGAGTTGATGCGGCTGGACTTCTTGAAGACGTTGTCGGCGATGTCGTCGATGCGATCGTTCGCGTAGATGCCGCACACCTGGGTCTTCTTGCCAAAGCAGACGATGTCAGGGGCGACGTCCTTGTGCTGCCAGAGCCAGGGCTTGCCGCTCCCGAAGAAGCCGGTCTGCACCTCGTCAAAGATGAGCAGCGCCTCGCGCTCGTCTGCGACGCGCCGCAGCTCGGCGAGGAACTCTGGGCGGAAGTGCCTGTCGCCACCCTCGCCCTGCATGGGCTCGATGAGGATGCAGGCGACCTTGCCCTCGTAGCACTCAAAGGCCGCGTCGATCTCGGCCATGGCGGCGGCCTCGGCGGTTGCCACGTCGTTCGAGATGTTCCCGTCGAGGTCGAACTCGCAGTAGGGGTTCGTGATGCGCGGCCACTGGAACTTCGGGAAGAGCGCGACCTTCGCAGGGTCCGTGTTCGTGACGCTCATCGTGTAGCCGCTGCGGCCGTGGAAGGCCTGCTTGAAGTGCATCACGACGAGGTCATTCGCGTCGCCGGTCTCGTCAAGGCCGAGCTTCCGCGCCTTCCAGTCGAAGGCCGCCTTCATCGCGTTCTCCACCGAGAGCGCGCCGCCCGCCACCCAGAAGTGGTGGTGGTATCCCTCCGGAGAGGCCTGCGTCCCGAAGGTCTCGACGAACTCAGCCATCATGTCCGTGTAGAGGTCGGAGTTGGCCGGGTTGTTCTTCGCGGCGACGAGGAGGCGCTTGGTGAAGGCCTCATCCGCCATCATCGGATGGTTGTAGCCCACCGGCCAGCTGGCGAAGCAGGTGAACATGTCCAGGTACTCCTTGCCCGTCACGCCGTCCACGAGCCAAGAGCCGTGGGAGCGCTCGAGGTCCAAGACGAAGGGGTAGCCGTCCGTCAGCTGGTGACGGTCGAGGGTCGCGTGGACGAGCTTGGGGTCGATCTGGCTCAAGGAGATCCTGCGTTGGGTACTCTGGGTCGGATGGAGTGCGAGCTGTGGCGCTCTGCGCTGCTCAGGCGTCGCAAGCGCGCGCCAGCTTGTGGACAGCCTCGTCGGAGGACGCCCGCATCAGCGCCAAGGCTGGAGCAGGGCGGCTGGCCCGCGAGAGGCGCCAATTCGGTTCCACATTGGTGAAAACCGAGCGAGTGATTTTAGCACGCCCGCCCCTCCCGATCGAGTCTGAAGGCCCCCCGCGCAGACAGGTGGCGCCCTCACCCACAGCCAACTGGGATATCTCTTCACTCCAGTCGGCAAAACCCGCCGGAAGGTGTCGATTGAGTGGC